>NZ_LKGQ01000020.1:0-70878 GCF_001401785.1 Pseudoalteromonas sp. P1-16-1b
TTATCGCCTATTTATGGGGAATAACCACACCACATAGGCGCTGCCTTGCCTAAATACCAAACAGACTGCTGCAAATTTAACCTTGAAAGATCAACAGACCCTAAAGTAACAATAAACTACCTAACCCTAAAAAGGTCACAAAGCCGACAATATCAGTTACTGTGGTTAAAATAACTGAGCCTGATAATGCAGGGTCAATTTTCATTTTATCTAAAATAGACGGGATCACTACGCCCGCCAACGATGCAGCCACTAAATTCAGCAGTATTGCCACGGTAATGGTTATACTAAGCATTATATCGTTAAACCACAGGTAAGTTAGCAAACCAATCACTAAAGCCCATACCAAGCCATTTACCGCCCCTACACGCAGCTCTTTTTTAAGTAGAGCGTTACGGTTTGAGTCGGTAACTTGACCAAGCGCAAGACCGCGCACTATAACTGTTAAGGTTTGACTACCCGCTATTCCGCCCATAGAGGCTACTACAGGCATTAATACCGCAAGTGCCACCACTTGTTCTATGGTGGCGCCAAATAAGCCTATAAACCATGAGGCTAAAAATGCGGTTGCTAAGTTGATACCTAACCAAATACCACGGTTTTTAGCACTTTTGCGAACACTGGCAAATAGGTCTTCGTCTTCACGTAAACCACCGGCTTTTGCTGTGGCTTCGTCAGCAATTTCTTGACGTAACTCGTAAGCCGATGCAATGGTTAAACGTCCTATTAGTTTGTTATCGGCATTAACCACAGGCATAGCCATTTGCTCGCTGTGAATAACCACTTCTGCGGCTTCATATAAATCATGGTCTGCGTGCAATGAGGTAAAGTCATGATTAGCAAGAGTCATTAAGCTCTCGTTATCATTTGCTTTTATTAGGTCATTAACTGCCACTTCGCCGATTAAGCTACCTTTACGGCTCACTAAATAAATCACTTCGCTGTACTGCGGTAACCCTTTATGTAGCAGCTTTTTAGCGCCACCAGCAGTGAGCTTGTCAGACACCTTTAAAAAGTCAAAGCCAATCCAGTGACCTAACTGCTCAGGTGTATATTGTTGCGCCAGCTCGTATTGTTTGGTTTGTGCTTCATCTAGCTGCTTTTTTGCATAATCAATGAAACGTTGTGGAATAACTTCTTCTAATTCAAGCAGCTCTTCAACATTAACTTCGTCTAATAATTTAAAACCGTCGCTGTCATCTAGAGTCTGCAATAACCACAAACAGCTATCTTCACTTAAATTAACGAAAATTTCGTGTTGCGTGTCTTCATCTAATAAATGCCAAATTTCAAGGCGTTGCTCTTTAGGAATAGCTTCAAACAACAAAGATAAGTGTTCGGTTGATAAGGTTTGCTGAGCATCTATAAGTAATTTATTTTTGCGCTCTGTGGTATCACACTGCAATAAGTCGTTTATGAGTTGTGGTAACTGATCAACCGGATACTCTATCATTTCAAAACCCTAAAATAGTCTTTCACTATAAATTTACTGTAATAAGTAAGCACTTATTAATAAGAATAGCTAATAGTGTACATTAGAGACGAATAAAAATATTAAAAAATCTCTGTGTCGTTAGATATTTATAGCCGCTATCACCCACTCAGCGCCAACCAATAAAAAAGCCGTAACAAATAATGTTACGGCTTAGCGTAGTTAGCAATTTAAATCACGCTATCTATATTTTAAATTGTCCTACTAGGTCACCCAAGTTTTCACCTCGCCCTGCTAGCTGCTGACTTACTGAAGAAGTGGTTTTACTCGACTGTGTTAACTCATTAACTATTTCTTGAATCGCATACACGTTACGGTTTATTTCTTCTGTCACACTGCTTTGCTCTGTTGCCGCTGTAGCAATTTGTGTGCTCATATCATTAATGGTGGTCACGGACGTGGTTACCGCACCTAAGCTTTCAGAAATAGCGCGAGAAGACTCAACTGAACGATTACAGCTTTGTTGACTCGCATGCATAGCATCAACAGCTGCCGTTACTAAATTATGTAACTCGCTTAGCATTTCGTTAATTTCTAATGTGCTATCTTGGGTTCTGCTCGCTAAGCTTCTAACTTCATCAGCCACCACCGCAAAACCACGACCTTGCTCACCTGCGCGTGCCGCTTCAATTGCCGCATTTAATGCCAATAAGTTTGTTTGTTCAGCAATGCCACCAATTACACTCAATACGCTGTTAATTTTTTTAGATTGCTCACTTAACGAGTTAACCTGCTCTGCTGCTTGATTAATTTCGCCCATTAAGTTTGATACTTCGCTCAGTGAAACATCCACACAATCTTGCGCGTTAGCCACTTCTTTTGTTGCCGCCTGCGTTGATACTGCAACTTGTGTGGTATTTTGCGCAACTTCATGCGAGGTTGCTGACATTTCGGTAATCGCTGTTGCCACTAAATCGGTTTCATGGTTATGCTTTAATAACTTGTCTTCTATGAGTAATGTTTGCGTATTAATATCTGAAGAGGCTGTTTTAACGTCACTTGTTACATCAACCACACCGGCAATAATGCTGTGTAGCTTGCTCACAAATACATTGAAAGATTCACCTAACTGACCAATTTCATCATGAGTATCTATTTCTAAGCGTCGGGTTAAATCCCCCTCCCCTTTAGCAATATCATCTAAGCTTTGCACCATACGTTTAATCGGTTTTAGCATATTATTAGAAGCATACAACGCACCGGCTGCTGCTAAACCAAGAAGCAGAAGTGATATTAAAACCAAAGTGGTCATTTTTTCGCTTAAATGGCGCTCCATAGTTGCTTGATACTTTACCAGCTCAGCTTCAATATCATCCATATACGTGCCAGTGCCTATCATCCAATTGGTACCTGGGATCATTGCAGCATAACCAATTTTTTCGACTAAGCCGGTGGTGTTGGGCTTTTGAAAATGATAGGTAAACGAGCCACCGCCTTTACGCGCTTGCTCAAGTAAGCCAACCACTATTTTTTTACCGTTTGGGTCGGTCATCCCTATTTTATTTTGACCTTCTATTGCATCACCCAGTAATGCATGAAAAACACTAATACCATCGGTATCATAAATAAAGTAGTAACCATCTTCGCCAAAGGTTAAATCTCGCAACGCATTTTTAGCGTCTTGTTCATTTCCTTGTGCTAATTGGTATTGCACTACTTTAGAGCCGATTTCTATTTCTGTTCTTAGCAAGGTTTGTTTATCAGCAATTAATTTAGTTTTGAACTCATTAAAGTTTTGCTGTTGATTCTGCTTCTCTAAATAATAAGAGCCCGCCATAAAACTGATTAGTAATACTATCAATGGTAAAACAGCCAACAGTAGCAACTTGTTTTTTAAGCTTAAATTACCCATTATTTCTCCAATTAACATTATAAGCCATTAAGCTTTTTATTTTTCAGCCGCTTAGCAGCTAAGTTTCCATTGTTTATATTACTTACAATAGCGCCACACTTGTATACAAATTAAGCACAAACAGAGTTAATTCGCAATTTAATATACTCGTATGCTAGTAAAACACACTAAAAACAACTTTTTAACTAGACAATAGTATAAATATAGTAATAAACAACTGATTTGGTTCCTTGTTTTAAATCCTTACTAGAACACAATTTGTTAAACTTACTTAAAGCTAAATTAACCTTACTAACGCTATCTTAGCGTAAATTAAAATTAAACATTGGCTATCACACAAAGGTCTTGCTTTCTGAGTTAAAACACAAATAATGAAGCAACTAACCACTGGGTAAGAATGAGGAAAATGAGTTATATACTAACCACCCAATGCGCAGACGATATAGGCTTAATCGCCAAAATTACCGGACTGTGTAATCAGCATAATTTAAATATTATTCGTAATAACGAATTTGTTGATAAAGATGCACAACGCTTTTTTATGCGCACAGAGCTTACGGGCGAACCACATGCTGAGTTTTTGTCACAACTGCGCGACGTATTACCAGCTGGCGCAAAAGTGGCACTGCACGGTGAAGAAAAAACCAAAGTGGTACTATTAGCCACAAAAGAAGCTCATTGCTTAGGCGGCATGTTACTTAAGCAATTTGAACAAGCTCTAAACATAGAGATACTCGCCGTTATCGCTAACTACCCTACTCTAGAGCCTCTAGTGGAAGGGTTTAATATTCCTTTTCATGTGGTTTCTCATGAAGGACTTACGCGCAGTGAGCACGACGAAAAAGTCGGTGACTTAATTGCCAGCTATAACCCTGACATTATTGGCCTAGCTAAATACATGCGTATTTTAAGCCCTGAATTTGTGGGTCGTTTTGAGGGTAAAATAATTAATATTCATCACTCATTTTTACCTGCTTTTATTGGTGCAAAACCATATCACCAGGCATTTGAACGTGGTGTCAAAATTATTGGTGCCACGGCTCACTTTGTTAATAATGAGCTAGACGAAGGCCCGATTATTTTACAAGACGTGTCGAGTGTGACCCATGCGAATACAGCTGAGATGATGGCTAAAATGGGTAAAGATGTGGAGAAAACGGTGTTTTGTAAAGCACTGCAACTAGCATCAGAGCATAAGCTGTTTATTAATGGCAATAAAACCGTCGTATTTTCATAATTAGCTTTATATAGCTATTAAAAATGCCAGCTAATAAGCTGGCATTTGTTTATCCAATATAACTAAACCTGAACATTGATTAAGAGACTTTATTAAAACAAAGTAAATTTACGTATCAGCTGTTTTCTATTGCAAGTAAATTCAACCTAATAGAACCGAAAATAGAGCCTTTTGTTAGATTTATATCATTATTTTCCTCGACCTTTACTATCAACTTCCACGGCCAAAATATGCAATTTTCCTCTTGGCTTGGCCAAACCATTCACTTTATGGGTTAGCTGAAATATCAGGTTATTTACTACACTCCCTTTTAAGCAATAACAACTTTTAAGAGATTTAACTTATCATATTCAAGTAACCTTAAGCTGAACAATATTATTGATATATAATCAGAAATTAAGCAATAATGTCTTAATGCATGCATTATTTTAGCTATGCTGATATTCCCTTTTTAGGGTTTACTATTTATAAGGAGCATTTGATGGCTTTTGATTACGGATCAATCGATCTTGGACTAAAAAACCCTTTCAAACTGGAAGGTAAAGTAAAAGCAATAAGAGGGCTTATTGAATCTGTTGTTGGCGTCAGCTTGCTTGTTATCGCGTCTAGCTCTGTAAAAGAAGATGCAACAGCAGGTTGGATCTTAATGATATTTGGCATGTTAATACTCGCCCTAGGCATTCGGACTTTATCGGGTGGTATTTATGCAACGCTTAAGTACTTCGTAGGTAGAAACCACCCAACATCGCTGGCGTTTAATTTTAGCAAGTCGCAAACCTCAACTGCACAAGAAGAAAAAAACGAGGTAGCCTACACTGCGCAAACATTAGAAGAAATGCTTGTTGGTCGCAAAAACAGTACTTTTAAAGAACCGAATGGCTTTTTATCGCGTTTGCTACATAGTTTAGTACCAAAACTATTATTTTTACCCTACCCAATACGTAATGTTGCCCAACGTTTATTTGGCTCATGGATAAGCACACTGGTTGCTCTTATCGCTTACGCATTGGTCGCCTTTGTGTCACTGTCTGGTTTTACCGGTGAAGCTGGCGAACTAGCTTTTCCAATATATAGTGCCATATTAATGTTTTATGTGCTGTTTTCTTGGCGCTCTTCTGGCAAACCTATTTCACGTAATGCAGAGAGAAATATTGAAGCCTTAGGTACTGGTGCTCTTGCTAAAATCATTTCTTTATCCTTTATATTGCCCATTGCTATAGGCCTGTCTATGTCGTGGATAATGCAAGAACAGCGCATAAGCAAACAACAAATAGACAATTGGCTTGAGCAATTACCCAACCTTAACGCGGGCCTCTATTTAACTGCCATTATTATTTTAGCTGCACTTAGTTGTGCACTTGTTTTTGTGATGATTAAAGCGCGTTTAAACGAAGTGACACCAAGCGCTGAAGTATCAGAACTACGAGAAAACTGGCAAGAGTCTGTTCATCCAGATGAAATTTTTATAAATCTTGATAACTTAGTAATGGCTAATCGTCGTTATAAAGAAGTACCTAATAGGGTTTATCGTGAGCTAGATCCTAAACTACAAGAGCAAATTGAAGGAAAAGGTGGGTTTAAAGGCGAAATGATTCAAGAGATTCAGCCTAAACTACACACAATGGATTTAGGTAAGCACTTTAACCTTTCTCGTTTAGTTGCGTTAATTAGTGGTAACTTACTCTACATTGTAGCGCTTACCTTTACTGTGTTGCTTGCTTACTCTTTTATTAATATTTACCACTACATTGACGCTGCTAATATAAATAGTATTGAACAAGCCTTTAATAATAAAAATATTATTGAGTTTAGCGAGCTGTTAATGGCAAGTGTTCATTTATTACTTATCGGCATATTAGTTAAAGCATTTGCTCAGCTGCTGAGCAATAGTGCCCATTTATTTTTTGCTGAAATGCAATTTGAATCTTTACTCGTGTATTTCAAGTGCGAGGGCACATTTACTGAGTCAAAAATATCAACGGGCACCGGTATTCATGATAGCACACGCTCGGAAAATACCTTGGTACGTAGCAGCATAACGCCTTGGGTGATTGTTTCGCGCATTGTTTCTACAACCTTTGCAGCTACAGGCATGAAAAACCTCGAGCATCCTCGACATATTATGGAAATGCATAAAGATGAAGGTCAATTACAAGCAATCAAAAAAGATGTAATAGCATTTTTGAAAGATCGAGAATCAATTGCCTCTATCACTAGCGAACGCGATTTAGGCAATGCATCTCAACTGCACCAGTTAAACCAGCAAACACGGGCTATGCCTATGCAGCCAGCTTTAACCAAAGATGATGAGGAAGCCGCTGGTTTTTTACGTCAGGAAGACGATTTAGCGTCTGAGCCAAAAACCTAGCTTATCTATATATGCCACCTTATTATTAGGTGGCATCTTTCCACACTAAAATCCCCCTCTCTACACATTGATGTAAATGTAATTTCCCCCCTGCAAGCGCAGTAAAGACAGGAAGGGAAATGAGGAAAATAAGTAATGCACTAACCAACTAATACGCAGACGATATAGGCTTAGCCAAAATTACCAAACTCTGTAATCAGCATAATTTAGATATTATTAGGCCTTGTTGATAAAGATGCACAACGCCTTTTATGAGAGCAGAACTCACAGGCTAATCCCGCAGCGATTTTTTATTATAACTTTGCGAAGGATTGCAAAAGTGGTACTGCACGGCGAAGAAAAAACCAAAGTTGTATTATTAGCTCCAAAAGAAGCCTCTGTTTAGGCGGCATGTTATTAAACCAACTTGGTAATACTCTAGCTGTTTATTAATGGCAATAAAACCGTCGTATTTTCATAATTAGCTTAATATAGCTATTAAAAATGCCAGCTAATAAGCTGGCATTTTTATAAGTAAATAATAAACCTTACTTAACTAGGGTGTGTAATACGTTGGTGCCCCAGGGCCTACTGGCATACCTAAAACAAATACCCATAAGTAAAACAGTACCACCCAGCCAACAAAGAAGATTAAGCTGTATGGCAACATAGTGGCTACCAAAGTACCTATTCCCATGTCTTTTTTGTATTTAGTGGCAACCGCAAGAATTAAACCAAAGTAACTCATCATCGGGGTAATTAAGTTAGTTACTGAATCACCAATACGATAAGCCGCTTGAATTGTCTCGGGTGCATAACCTATGAGCATAAGCATAGGAACAAAGATAGGCGCTGTTACTGCCCACTGCGCTGACGATGAGCCTAGAGTTAAGTTAACTAAAGCACACATCAAAATAAACAGTACAAATACTTCCGGTCCAGTTAAGCTAAGAGCTTGTAGTAACGCGGCACCGTTAATCGCTAAAATGGTGCCTAAGTTAGTCCATTTAAAAAATGCCACAAACTGCGCAGCAAAAAACACTAATACAATGTACATGCCCATAGAGCTCATACTTTTGCTCATGGCATTTATCACGTCTTTATCATTTTTCATGGTGCCAACCACGCGACCATACACAAAACCCGGAATACCAAAGGTGACAAAAATAAAAACAACAATCCCTTTTAAAAACGGCGAGTGAGCAACTAGACCTGTTTCAGGGTTACGTAAAATACCGTCTGCTGGAACAATCGTCCAAGCGAGCAACAACGAAACAACAAGTAATGAAACTCCAGCCCATTTTAAACCTGATTTTTCTTTGTCAGTTAAACCGGCAATATTATTTTGAGCTAAATCTTCACTGGCTTCATCTGGGTTATATTTACCTAAACGTGGCTCAACAATTTTCTCAGTAACAAGTGTACCTAAAACAGCAATTAGCAATACTGAAATCATCATAAAATACCAGTTTGCTTCAGCGCCTACTTGGTAAGTTGGATCAATCATTTGTGCTGCAGGCGTCGTAATACCCGCTAATAACGGATCGATAGTGCCAAGTAATAAGTTAGCGCTATAGCCACCCGATACACCAGCAAACGCTGCAGCAAGGCCTGCAAGCGGATGACGACCTAAACTATGAAATATCATTGCCGCTAGAGGGATCAATACGACATAACCCAGCTCAGATGCTGTGTTTGATAAAATAGCAGCGAATACCACCATAAAGGTAACTAAGCGTTTAGATGCACCCATAACCATGCCACGCATTGCCGCAGACAATAGCCCAGAATGTTCAGCAACACTTACACCTAATAGCGCCACTAACACCGTACCTAATGGGGCAAAGCTGGTAAAGTTAGTTACCAATCCCGTTACAATACGCTGTAAGCCCTCGGCACTGAGTAAGCTAACGACTTCAATTACACCATCTGGATCGCGCCCAGCAGAGCCCTCAGGGCGAGGATCGATAGCACTAAGTCCAAACCAATCAGCAACGCCACTAAATAAAATAATGGCAATACAAAACAGCGCGAATAAGGTAATTGGGTGGGGAAGCATATTCCCTAAAAATTCTACCGTGGCTAAAAATCGATTAAACCAACCGCCCTTTGCGGCCTGATTTTCATCTTGGGATGTGTGTGGTGAGTCCATTGAGTCTGACATACCATGCTCTCTTAATTACAAAATGCCCGTAACCTAGCATTATTTTCTGAGCAGGTCATGTAATAAAGATGAATGACTTGTTATGTCATGGTAATTAACTGATGGGTTTTATTGTGATGGGGTTACAAAAAAGAGGCTCTCGCCTCTTATTTAGTCTGCTTAAGCTTGCTCTATCGGTTCTAGTTGTAGTTTTGCAGCAATTAAAACAGCTTGAGTTCGATTATAAACACCGAGTTTTCTAAATATGGCAGTGATGTGAGCTTTGACTGTGGCTTCTGAAATGTGAAGTTCGTACGCAATTTGTTTATTCAGTAACCCTTCGTGCAAATATTGTAATACGCGGTATTGCTGTGGAGTAAGTGATGCTACTTGTGCAGCAATTTCTCTATCTGCGCCTTCTATTTCAGCCACTTTACTTTTTAGTTCGGTTGGCAGCCAAGTATCGCCTTCGAGTATTTGGTTAATTGCGTTGGCAATATCGTCAGATGATGATGACTTAGGAATAAACCCCATTGCCCCATAACCCATAACTTTCGAAACAATATTTACATCTTCACTACCCGAAACCACCGCAATAGGTAAGCTTGGGTAATCTTCACGTATACGGATCAAGCCGTATAAGTCACCGTTACCTGGCATGTGTAAATCTAGTAGTAATATATCAAGATCTTCTTGTTCGCTTAACACCTGCAATGTGCTATCAAAATCCGCTGATTCAAATACTTCTAAACCTGCAAACTTTGCACTCAAAGCGCCCTTTAGTGCTTCACGAAATAACGGATGATCGTCCGCTATTAAAAACTGACTCATTGTTCACTCCCAAAAATTCGGCTGCTATCCAATAGACAACAGCCGATATACTACGTTTAGAATCAACTTCTAATCAAGCTTTTAACGCGAAATTAACGATTTAATCGATTTTCTACTAGCTCATCAACCACTGACGGATCCGCAAGTGTTGAGGTATCACCAAGCTGTTGGTGCTCATTTGCCGCGATTTTACGTAAAATACGACGCATAATTTTGCCAGAACGTGTTTTTGGTAAACCTGGAGACCACTGAATCATATCTGGTGATGCTATTGGGCTTAGCTCTTTACGTACCCAATTACGGATCTCTTTTGTTAGCTCATCACTCACCGTTACACCCTCGTTAGGAGTTATGTAAACGTAAATACCTTGGCCTTTAATATCATGCGGGTAGCCTACTACTGCTGCTTCAGCTACAGCTTCATGAGCAACTAACGCACTTTCAATTTCCGCAGTACCTAAACGGTGCCCAGACACATTAAGTACGTCATCAACGCGTCCTGTGATCCAATAATCACCGTCTTCATCACGACGACAACCGTCACCAGTAAAGTACACACCAGGATAAGCGCTAAAGTAGGTTTGTTCAAAGCGCTCATGGTCGCCATAAACGGTTCGTGCTTGTGAAGGCCAGCTATCTAAAATCACAAGGTTACCATCAACCGCACCTTCCAATGTATTACCTTCAGCATCAAATAATGCAGGTGCAATACCAAAGAATGGACGTGTTGCAGAGCCAGGTTTCATATCGGTTGCACCTGGTAATGGCGCAATCATGATGCCACCGGTTTCGGTTTGCCACCAAGTATCTACAATTGGACAATTCGACTTACCAATTTTTTCATAGTACCAGGTCCATGCTTCTGGATTGATCGGCTCCCCCACAGAACCTAAAATGCGTAAGCTGTCACGATGTGAGCTTGCAATCGGCTCTTCGCCTTTAGCCATCAATGCACGAATGGCAGTAGGTGCTGTGTATAAAATTGTCACGTTATGTTTATCAACCACTTCGCTCATACGACCAGCAGTTGGGTAAGTTGGTACGCCTTCAAATACGACTTGTGTACACCCATTAACGAGCGGCCCATAAGCAATATAACTGTGACCTGTGATCCAGCCAACATCAGCACTACACCAAAAAATATCATCGTCTTTTAAATCAAAAATGTATTCGTGGGTCATAGATGAATACACTAAATAGCCACCAGTGGTGTGTACCACCCCCTTGGGCTGACCGGTAGAACCTGAGGTGTATAAAATAAACAGCGGGTCTTCAGCATTCATGTGTTCAGGTTCGCAATCTGGCGCTTGGTCTGCAACTAAGTCATGCCACCAAATATCATGGTCGTGCCAATCAACATCGCCTGAAGTTAGTTTATGTACCACTACATGCTCAACGGTGGTGACTGAATCTTGTAATACTGCTTCATCTACATTGGCTTTTAGCGGTACACAATTACCTGCACGTCGGCCTTCATCTGAGGTGATCACCACTTTAGCACCCGAATCATTAATACGATCCGCAATAGCTGACGGTGAAAAGCCACCGAATATAACTGAATGAATAGCACCTATACGGGCACAAGCTTGCATTGCGTATATAGCTTGCGGGCTCATTGGCATATAAATGGCTACACGGTCACCTTTTTTAACACCTAATTTTTTTAAACCATTGGCAAACTTTGCCACTTCATCATGTAGCTGTTGGTAGGTGATATTTTCGCTTTGTGAAGGATCATCACCTTCCCAAATTAATGCTACTTTATCCGCTTTTGTTTTTAAGTGACGATCAATACAGTTATAAGAGGCATTCAGGTAGCCATCTTCATACCATTTAATATTGATATGGCCTTTGTCAAATGAAGTGTTTTTTACTTTTGAATATGGAGTAAACCAGTCAAGACGCTTACCGTGCTCAGCCCAAAACCCTTCAGGGTCTTCGATAGACTGTTTATACATCGTATTATATTTTTCATTATCGACGAGCGCTGCGTTTTTTATCTGCGCAGGAACTGGATAGATACTTTGTGACATATTAGTCTCCAATTTATATTACTTGCCTTAGGCTTTTCATCAAGGATTACTCAGCAGTGCACTATTAAATATTAGACATTAGTTGTATCTGGGTTCAAACAACGATTATCTTATCTATAATCCTCATGGCTACACCTTATTTACATAAAAAACATACTATTAAATAAAAGTATATGAGCCTTCAATAATTATTAAACCTTAGTCTAATAGACTAATAGTTGATTGAGTAAATTGTGTACATATACAACAGTAGCTTAAATATATAAAAACCTTGATTGTTTATTAATAACTCGTATTTACTAACAAATTAAATTAAAGATAATTAAATTCAATCTGTTAGTACTATATAAGTAACACACATTAATGCATATCATAAGCAAACAACATACAACAAGTAGCCTATAAAAGGACGCAACAATGAAATTTACTCCAATTAAAACACTAGCAGCGACTGCTGTACTATGTGCACTTTCTAGCACAGCTTATGCTGCTACAGCTGCAAAAATAGGTGATACAGAATTCACCTATGGTGGATACATTAAACTCGACGCAATGTGGAGTGACTATTCAGCAGGCGCTCCTGCAGGCAGCAGTGTTGGCCGTGACTTTTATGTACCAAGTACATTAACAGTTGGTAGCGATGATAGTTCAGACGCAGTATTTGATATGCACGCTCGTGAGTCACGTTTCAATTTTGGAACTGCTACCTTACTAGATAACGGTAAAACGGTTAAAACTAAAATAGAACTAGACTTTTTAGCGTCTGCCCCAGGTGGCAACGAGCGTGTGTCTAATTCATATTCTCCGCGTATTCGCCATGCATTTATTTCATACGATGGTTGGTTATTTGGTCAAACATGGTCAAACTTTCAAAACGTTGGTGCATTACCAGAAGCGCTTGATTTTGTTGGCCCAGCAGAAGGCACAGTGTTCGTTCGTCAATCTCAAATTAAATACACTACAGGTGCATGGTCTTTCTCTTTAGAAAATCCAGAAAGCACAATTACTACAGCAGGTGGTGGTATGGCAGTGACTGATGATGCCTCATTACCTGACTTTACCGCACGCTATACTCACAAAGCGGATTGGGGTAACTTTGTAGTAGCAGCCCTTGCTCGTCAACTGACCTACAAAGTAGGTGGTGTTGATGCCGATGAAACCTCATTTGGTGTTAGTGCATCGGGTATGGTGAAGTTTGGTCAAGACAATCTAAAATTTATGCTTACGCAAGGTAAAGGACTAGGTCGTTATGTTGGTCTAAACGTATCTCGTGGTGCGGTTCTCAATGGTGATGACCTAGATGCGATTGATTCAACATCAGGTTTTATTGCATATCAACATAAGTGGAATAGCCAGTGGCGCTCTACTTTCCTATATTCGTTCTTATCTGCTGATAACGATGAAAACCTACTTGCAATGTATGGCGATCCTACAGAATCAAGCCAAAGCTACAGTGCAAATATTTTATACTCACCGGTTAAACGTCTAACCTTTGGTGCGGAATTTAAACATGCAGAACGAGAGCTTGAAAGTGGCGTAGATGGCGACCTAGATCGTTTACAATTTTCTGTAAAGTATGCGTTTTAATTTCCTAACCAATTAAAATACTGATTTACTTCCTGAGCGGCTTCGGCCGCTTTTTTTGTTTTTAACCAGAGCTCAAGTTAACCAAATCCATGCGCTTTACTTAAAAAATGTCAAAGACGTGTAAAATACCGCGCAAACGTAATTGCAAATCACTCTCATTTAGATTAAATTACCAACCAAATTTAATCTTATGGGAAACAAGATGCTGCACAAACATAAAAACTCTGCATTTAAACTGAGTCTACTTACTTCACTGGTTTTATCTGGATATGCTGTTGCAAACGACACGCAAGACAACCTGCCTCTAGAAAAAATAGCCGTTTATGGGCAACATCATAAAAACTATATCACCGAAGAAGCACAGTCTGCGACTAAGCTAGGTCTAACAATTAAAGAGACCCCACAGTCAATTTCTGTTGTTTCACGCGCGCTGATGGATGATTTTTCACTTGATGATATTAACGCAGTATTAGAAAGCACACCTGGCGTAACAGTAGAGCAAATAGAAACTGACCGTACTTACTTTAAAGCGCGTGGTTTTGAAATAACTAACTTTTTAATTGATGGCTTAGGAACACCGCAAAATTCCGGTTCAATTCAAGGTACACTAGATACTGCAATTTATGATCGCGTTGAAATTGTACGTGGTGCCAATGGCATGATGACCGGTGCAGGTAACCCATCTGCGACTATTAATATGGTGCTAAAAAAGCCAACCTACACAACGCAAGCTAATGCATCGGCTTCTTATGGTTCGTGGAATAACAAACGTGTAGATATTGATGTTTCCGCACCGATTAACGATGAACACGCTGTTCGTGCTGTATTTACTAAGCAAGATAAAGAGTCGTACCTAGACCGTTACGAAACCGATAAGACCATTGCCTACCTTGCCTATGAGGGTAAGCTAACTGACGATACACTACTAAGCATTAACTATGTAAACCAGCAAAAAGATGCCGATAGCCCTCTATGGGGCGCGTTACCGCTTTATTACACTGATGGTTCACCAACTGATTATGATGAGTCAACTAGTACAGCTGCAGATTGGTCGTATTGGGATAATAGCGCTGAACGTATCTATGTAACACTTGAGCAAAACTTATCAGCGACTTGGGTTGCTAAAGCCCGTTATGCCCATATAAAAAATGAACAAAATTCTGAGTTATTTTATGTATATGGTACCCCAGATAAAGATACTGGTTTAGGTTTAACCGGCTATGCGAGTCGTTATGATTACAAAGACACACAAGATTTGTTTGATTTATATGCCAGCGGTAAGTTTGAGCTATTTTCTTTAGAGCACGACTTATCATTCGGCATTAGCCAAGCAAACATGGACTTTAATGACCAATCTCTTTATGACTACAGCACAGGAAATGGTTTCCCTGCGATGCCTGATTTAGCGACTTGGGATGGGATAGCACCAGAAGCAACACTGGTTGATAAACCTGACGGCAGTGATGTACAAAATACACAAAGATCGGCCTATGTTTCAACTCGTATAAAACTAGCAGAGCCATTAAGCATTTTGGCTGGCGTACGCTATACCGACTGGGAAACTAAAGGTACTGCTTATAGTGTAGTGCAAACCCGCGATGACTCAGAGGTTATTCCTTACATTGGTACTGTGTACGATTTTACCGAGTCATTATCAGCTTACGCTAGCTACACAGAAACGTTTGTGCCGCAAAAAGAATTAGACATTAACGCTGAACAACTGGCTCCTGTTATTGGTAAAAGTGCTGAAGTTGGTTTAAAAGCACAACTTTTAGATGAGCAAGTATTTGTAACACTGGCCTATTTTGATGCTAAGCAAGATGGACTTGCTGTTGCACTTCCGGGCTCCCTTCCAAGCGATACGCGTTATTACGCTGCAGATGGTATTAACAGTGATGGTTTCGAAATTGAATTAAGCGGTCGCTTAACTGATGATTTAAGTGCCAGCATCAGCTTTAGTAATTTAAGTATTGATGGTGATGAACTCGTTAAAGATTACACCCCAGAAAACCAATTAAAAATGGCAGCCACTTATCAAGTGCCATTTTTTGATGGTTTAACCTTAGGTGCTAATTACCGCTGGCAAGATTCTATTAGCCGTGTGCAAGTGAAAGATCCAGCAGGCAACGCATTGGCAACTACAAAACAAGATGCTTATGGCTTATTAGATTTAATGGCCACCTACGAAATTACTCAAAACGTCGGTGTTACCTTTAATGTTAATAACAGTACTGATGAAAAGTACATAAACAGCCTTTATTGGGAGCAAGGTTACTACGGGGCACCGCGTAACTACTCATTGTCAGTTAACTGGCAGCTATAAAGCTAACTAGGCTTTAAGTCACTTTATAGCAAACAATAAAAAAGCGCTAACCTAATGGTTAGCGCTTTTTTTAAGCTCGGGTCAAATCAAGCTTTAAAACAAATGGGCTTAAAGGTCGCCTTCATCACCTAATACGTCTTCGCCATCTTCTGGCTCAACCGTTGCTTTTAGCAATAGCATCTCTCGTAATTTACCTTCAATTTCATCTGCAATTTCAGGATTTTCTTTAAGGAACTTAATCGAATTAGACTTACCTTGGCCAACTTTGTTGCCATTGTAACTGTACCAAGCACCCGCTTTTTCAACAATTTTGTGCTTAACACCTAAATCAATCAGCTCGCCCTGCTTAGAAATACCTTCGCCATACATAATGATAAATTCAGCTTGTTTGAACGGCGGTGCAACTTTGTTTTTCACAATTTTAACGCGCGTTTCATTACCAACAACTTCATCGCCTTCTTTTACCGAACCAATACGGCGAATATCAATACGTACAGAGGCGTAAAATTTCAGGGCATTACCACCAGTTGTTGTTTCAGGGTTACCAAACATTACACCAATTTTCATACGGATTTGGTTAATGAAAATACATAGTGTGTTTGAACGCTTAATGTTACCTGTAAGCTTACGTAATGCTTGCGACATTAAACGTGCTTGTAGGCCCATGTGTGAATCACCCATGTCGCCTTCAATCTCAGCTTTTGGTGTCAATGCTGCAACCGAATCGACAATCACTACATCAACCGCGCTTGAACGCACTAACATGTCACAAATTTCCAGTGCTTGCTCACCTGTATCTGGTTGAGATACCAGTAACTCATCAATGTTAACACCTAGTTTTTGTGCATAAATTGGATCAAGAGCATGCTCAGCATCAACAAAGGCACAGGTTTTACCTTCTTTTTGAGCTTCAGCGATAACTTGCAATGTTAGCGTTGTTTTACCTGATGACTCTGGGCCATATACTTCAACAATACGCCCCATTGGCAAGCCGCCTATGCCTAAGGCAATATCAATACCTAGCGAGCCTGTTGATACAGCGTCAATGTTTAACGCTTTATTGTCACCCAATTTCATGATTGAGCCTTTACCAAATTGACGTTCAATTTGTGATAAAGCTGCGTCCAACGCTTTTTGTTTGTTATCGTTCATTTTCTTCTCCAAATCCAGCTAATGCAGACAAGTATACTGTATGAAATCACAGTATCAAGCTAATTTTATTATTTTATCTTCTCTATTATAGTTTTTAAAGAAAATACAATAGCTTGCAGCCTAACTTGCGCCCTGTCACCATTAAATACTTGTTCAAACGTCCAGTGTTTACCGTTAATTTGCAGCCCAAACCACACGAGCCCTACCGGTTTGCCCTCAGTGGCACCACCGGGACCTGCAATTCCTGAAATAGCAATGCCAATATCAGCATTTGCTGCCTTACAGGCACCTGCAGCCATCTCAATGGCTGTTTGTTCGCTTACTGCGCCAAATTGCTCGAGGGTAGCATGCTTCACATTGAGTAATTCTTGCTTGGCGTTATTGCTATAAGTAACAAATGCACGGTCAATATATGCTGAACTTCCGGGGGTATCGGTAAGCGAATAACTCACTCCACCACCAGTACATGATTCAGCGGTAGTGATCCATAAGCGTTTATCCGTTAAAATAGCGCCTAATTGCGCAGCAAGTGTCTTAATCTCTTGATGTAATTCCATATTCAGCCTTTGGGTAAATACATGTCGTTTGATCTTTATGCACCGCACACTATAAAACAACAAACCCCTATGATGCAGCAGTATCTAAAAATAAAATCAGAGCATCGCGATATTTTATTGTTTTATCGGATGGGGGATTTTTACGAACTCTTTTTTGATGACGCAAAACGCGCCGCGCAGTTGCTTGATATTTCACAAACACACCGTGGCAAAGCAGGGGGCGATCCTATTCCTATGGCGGGCGTGCCTTATCATGCGGTAGAAAACTACTTAGCCCGTTTAGTACAAATGGGCGAGTCGGTGGCTATTTGTGAACAAGTGGGTGACCCTGCCACCAGCAAAGGCCCTGTTGAACGCAAAGTAGTGCGTATTGTAACCCCAGGTACTATTTCTGACGAAGCCTTACTACAAGAGCGCCAAGACAACTTACTAACCAGTGTTTGGCAAAATAAAAAAGGTCAATACGGTGTTGCGTATCTTGATATCAACTCTGGGCGCTTCAATGTTGTTGAAGTTAGTACCGATGAAGCATTTAGCTCAACCCTACAACGCTTAGCGCCTGCTGAATTACTATATAGTGAACACTTTGAAAACACTCATTTAATTGAACATATTAAGGGAGCACGTCGTCGCCCAGATTGGGAGTTTGATCTAGACACCGCACAACACTTACTGTGTGAGCAGTTTGGTACCAAAGATTTAGTTGGTTTTGGTGTCGATAAAGCACATAGCGCCTTGGTAGCGGCAGGCTGTTTAATGCAGTACGTAAAAGATACCCAACGTATTGCATTACCGCACATTCGTGCAATTACCCTTGAGCATAACGAACATGCGGTTATTTTGGATGCGCCAACTCGCAAAAATCTTGAACTTACCGTTAATCTATCAGGTGGCTTTGAAAATACCCTTGCTCAAGTGCTTGATAAAACAGCTACAGCTATGGGCTCACGATTACTGAAGCGCCGTATTCATACCCCTATTCGTAATAAAGACGAGTTAAATTCTCGTCTAAATGCCATTAGTGCTATTTTAGATGTGCAATTATGCAGTGAGCTGCATGACGCTCTCAGAGATATTGGTGATATAGAACGTGTAATTGCTCGTTTGGCATTACATACCGCTCGCCCACGTGATTTAACACGGCTTCGCAGTGCACTTCAAGCATTAGCACCGCTGCATAGCTTATTAAACGATGCCACAGATGCGCGTATTTCTCATATTATTGCCCATTCTAAAGAGCTCCCAGAGCTTCAAGCCCTACTTGAGCGAGCAGTGATTGATAACCCACCAGTGTTAATTCGTGATGGCGGTGTTATTGCGCCAGGGTATAACAGCGAACTTGATGAGTGGCGTAATTTAAGCCAAGGTGCCACCGATGTGCTTGAACAGCTAGAGCAGCGCGAACGTGAACGCACAGGTATTAGTACACTTAAAATTGGTTATAACAGAGTGCATGGCTTTTTTATTGAAGTGAGCCGCGCTAACTCGCACTTAGTGCCTGCAGATTATATTCGTCGTCAAACGTTAAAAAATAACGAACGTTATATAATTCCAGAACTTAAAGAACATGAAGATAAAGTCCTCGGCAGCCAATCAAAAGCGCTGGCTCTGGAAAAGCAGCTATACGAACAGTTATTTGAATTTATAGCTCCGCATATTGAGCAGCTACAAATAATGGCTTCGGTCATTGCCGATTTAGATGTACTTAACAATTTAGCAGAGCGTGCCCAAACACTTAATTATGCCAAGCCTGAGCTTTGCGATAACGATAATATTAGCATCAAACAAGGCCGCCACCCTGTGGTTGAGCAAGTAATGAAAGACCCGTTTATTGCCAACCCTGTAGAACTCAATAGCCAGCGTAAAATGCTGATAATTACTGGCCCTAACATGGGCGGTAAATCTACCTACATGCGCCAAACAGCACTAATAGTACTCATGGCGCATATTGGCTGTTACGTTCCTGCCGATAGCGCTAAAATTGGTAATATCGATAGAATATTTACCCGCATTGGTGCCAGTGACGACTTAGCATCTGGGCGCTCTACCTTTATGGTTGAAATGACAGAAACTGCGGCAATTTTAAATAATGCCACCGCACAATCATTGGTATTAATGGATGAAATAGGCCGAGGAACCAGTACTTACGATGGTTTATCACTGGCATACGCGACAGCTGATCATCTTGCTTCAAAAATAGCAGCTAAAACTCTGTTCGCAACCCATTACTTTGAACTCACAGAGCTTGCAGAACAAACACCTGGATTGGTTAATGTGCACTTAGATGCCATTGAACACAACGATACCATTGCCTTTATGCACACGGTATTAGATGGTGCCGCAAGTAAAAGTTTTGGTTTGCAAGTGGCAGCTCTGGCTGGCGTACCTAAAGCGGTTATTGCCCAAGCTAAACAAAAGCTAAGCTTGCTTGAAAATCATCAAAGTGTCACAACAGTCACCACAGAGCAACAGGTTTTACCGTTTGATAGTGAACCGCAAATAATTCAGCCTAGTGAGCTTGAGCAACAAATGACCGCAATAGATCCCGATAACCTATCACCGCGTCAGGCGCATGAACTGCTTTATAAATTAAAAGCACTGCTTTAAACGCAAACAGCCCGACTAAAAGGTCGGGCTGTATTTATTTTTTTGTGTGTTTAGATTAAGCGAACTGTTCAAATAAGCTTTCGGTACTTAATCCTTCTTGCTGCAAGATATCTTTTAACCGACGTAGCGCCTCAACCTGTATTTGGCGAACTCGCTCACGGGTTAACCCAATTTCACGGCCCACATCTTCAAGCGTTGAAGGCTCATAACCGAGTAAACCAAACCGACGTGCCAGTACTTCGCGCTGCTTAGGGTTCAATTCACCTAACCAGTCAATAATATGCGTATTCATATCATTGTTTTGCACTTCACCTTCAGGACCTACATTTTTTTCGTCGGCAATCACATCTAACAATGCACTGTCATTCTCGCCACCAATAGGCATATCTACAGACGCTATTTTTTCGTTTAGGCGAAGCATTTTTGTTACATCTTCGACCGGTCTGTCTAAGCTTTCTGCAATTTCTTCTGCGGTTGGCTCATGATCAAGCTTTTGCGTTAGCTCACGTGCTGTACGTAAATAAACGTTAAGCTCTTTAACTACATGAATAGGTAAACGAATAGTACGGGTTTGATTCATTATTGCCCGTTCAATGGTTTGGCGTATCCACCATGTGGCATAAGTAGAAAATCGAAAACCCCGTTCAGGATCAAACTTTTCAACAGCTCGGATCAGCCCTAGATTACCTTCTTCAATTAAATCAAGTAGAGCAAGCCCACGATTGTTGTACCTACGCGCAATTTTCACAACTAAGCGTAAGTTACTTTCGATCATGCGTTTTCGGGAGGCTTCGCAGCCTTTAAGCGATTTTCGTGCAAAAAACACTTCTTCTTCTGCACTTAATAGAGGGGAAAAACCAATCTCGCCTAAGTATAATTGGGTGGCGTCGAGGTTTTTAGTGACTTCTTCTTTTACAAATACATCTTCATCTTCCACGTCATCAAGTAACTTCGTTGTCTCCTCTATTTTAGAGTCGTCAAACTTATCATCAGTGGGGGTTTTCTCAGCTTTTGCTACATCAGCCATAAGACTTCTCCTGAGCAAGCTATCAATAACTTTATGATTAAGGTCTGTAGTCGTTTTATTAGCTTTTGCTGTATTAGCCATGAGCCTTCTCCAGAACAGTCAATCAACACCTTCAGTTCAGGGTAGGTACTTAGCAGGGTTAACAGCTTTTCCTCGATAACGAATTTCAAAACGAAGTGCCGTTACTGAAGACTCTGAATTACCAATTTCTGCTATTTTTTGTCCCGCCTTCACTATTTGCTTTTCTTTCACAAGTAACGTTGAGTTATGTGCATAAGCACTTAGGTAATCATCATTATGTTTCAATATAATTAAATTACCGTAACCTCTAAGTGCACTACCCGCGTAAACTACTGTTCCTTTTGCAGCGGCGAGTACGGCAGTACCCTTTCTATTAGCAATCTGTAGGCCTTTATAACCATTTTCCTTGTTAGAAAAGCGTTTTGTTATTTTACCTTTAGCAGGCCAAAACCAACTCAACTTTTTAGTTGAAGAACCTTGAGACTGACTAATTTTTTGGTTAGCTTGTTTTTGAACATACCTACGTTTTTTCGGCTTATCAAGCTCTTTCTTTAATTTTCTGTTACTTTTTTGTAAATGAGATGGCTTTTTAACAGCTTTCTTTTTATACTTTTTTTGTGTAACCCTTGAACTGCTTGGTTCTAAAAGGGATACAACCTGACCAGGAACAATAGTGTAAGGTGATGGAATTGAATTATTTTTTGCAAGTTCTCTGAAATCTTTTCCAGCACTAAAAGCAATCGAATAAAGTGTATCGCCTTTTTGTACCGTGTACTTACCACCGTTAATATTAATCCGTGAAGGATAGTCATTAATATTATTATTTAAACTACTTACAGGAGCGGGAACATGGCGAGACGAGCATGCACAAAGCAAAACACTAATAAATAAAGCAACATAACAGCGTATTTGTTTATTCAATGTGTTTTGCCCTCTGTTTTAATATCATTATATTATGGCGATTATCGCAACAATAGGTACGCAACAGCGATTAAAGCAACCACTGCCCAGCCAAGTACTTCAATATATTGGCGTAATTTTTGTTCCATTTTAACTCCGCCCCATTTCATTAAAGCAGATACTAAAAAGAAACGCGCGCCACGCCCAATACCTGAGGCAATAATAAAAGGTAAAAACGCCATTTGTAATACACCAGCGCCAATGGTAAATACTTTATAAGGAATAGGCGAAAACCCCGCTATAAATACCACCCAAACACCGTAATCTTTGAACCATGCAAGCGCCGTATTAAATTTATCTTGCCATTGCATTTGCGCAATAAAGGGCTCTACAACCGGTTCAAATAACCAAAATCCAAGTAAGTAACCCAGCACGCCGCCAAGCACAGAGGCAACCGTAGCAAAGCTTGCAAATCGCCATGCCTTACTTGGTTGCGCTAGCGACATCGGCGCTAACATTACATCGGGCGGGACCGGGAAAAAAACCGATTCGGCAAAGCTCATTCCTGCTAAATAACGTTCTGCGTGGCGGTGTTTAGCCCACACTAGCGCCATATCGTATAACTTGGTAAACAACTTCAAAATGAATTCCTATTCAATATCACCAGGGACTAAAGGTACAAATCTTACTGGCGCAATTACATGCTCTGTAAAGCTATCGCCTTGGCGAATAACCATGGTTAAATTTTGTTCTGCCTCACCAATAGGGGCCAGTAATACGCCTCCATCTGCAAGTTGTGCGAGTAACTCGGGGGGAATGGTGGTTGCCGCAGCGGTCACGATAATGCCATCAAATGGCGCTTGTGACTGCCAGCCTTGCCAACCATCGCCATGTTTCATGGTGACATTGTACAAATCGAGCTGGTGTAATCGGCGTTTAGCTTGCCATTGCAAAGCTTTAATACGCTCTACCGAATATACCTTATCAAAGGTTTTAGCTAAAACCGCCGTTTGATAGCCCGACCCGGTGCCTATTTCTAACACCTTATGTTGCACACCGGCTAATCGCATTAGCTCGGTCATGCGCGCAACAATATAGGGCTGAGAAATAGTTTGCCCTTGTCCTATAGGTAGCGCGGTATTTTGATACGCCTTGTGTTTGAGTACATCATCAATAAAAATATGCCGAGGAATTTGCGCTATTGCTTTTAAAACCTCTTTATCTTCTACGCCATCTCGCTGTAATAAGTCTGAAAGCGCTTGTGCACTACGAGTATAATTAGCCAGCACGGTTAATCTCCAACTCGGCTAACCACTCTCCTACGGCTTTAATACTGTCTTTGGCAGTCATATCAACGCTTAACGGGGTCACTGATGCATAGCCATTATTAACCGCATAAAAGTCAGTGCCTTCACCTGCGTCGCTTTCAAGCCCTAGCGATCCATACCAAAAAATATCGCGCCCCCATGGATCGGTTTGTTTGGTCATGGTTTCTGCTTTGTGACGAGCCCCTAAACGAGTTACCTGAACGCCTTTGAGCTCAGAGAGCGGAATATCGGGAACATTAATATTAATGATCTGATCTTTCGGCAACGGATGTGAAGCAAGCCCTTTAATAATATTTACAGTAACGGCTGCCGCTGTTTCAAAATGCTCACCATGATGAGAGCACAAAGATACCGCAATTGCTGGTAAGCCCAAATGACGACCTTCAGTCGCCGCAGCAACTGTACCAGAGTAAAGTGTATCGTCGCCTAAATTACCGCCATGATTGATACCGGCAACAACCAAATCGGGTTTTTCATCCACTAATTGATTAACACCTAAGTGCACACAATCAGTGGGTGTACCGTTTACCGACATAAAGCCGTTGTCGAGCGTTGTGGCACGCAGCGGGTTCATTAGCGTTAGTGAATTACTAGCACCACTACAATTTCTATCTGGAGCAACCAGCGTTACCTCAGCGATTTGTATTAATGCTTGATATAAAACAGCAATACCTTTGGCATTAACACCATCATCATTACTTAATAGAATCTTCATCTGCGGTATCCTTTTCTTTTCGCTCGCGAGGGCTGGCATCAGTATAATTAACCAGTTCGCGCAGTAAAGCCGTTGCAAAACAGCCTTTGGGTAAACCAAAGCTGAGTTTTAATGTGCGTTCATCAAGTGTTTCTATGCTTAGCTCTTGGGGTATTAAACGCAGCATTCTACGCTCGTTTTTAAGCCCTAAATCCCCTAAGCCATCACACCATGCTTGATACGGTGCCAACCATGTTTTTTCTTGTTCGGTTAAGCCTTTTTCACTTTTGCCCACCATGGGCGCCGACATCATAATATCGCCAGAGGCAAGCCGTGCAATATTTTCATCACTTATCGCATCTTCAAAAAATGCATTACTGCCACTGAGCATAAATACTTCGCGGTGCATGGTTTTAGCAAGGCCATGCTCAGCCACGCGTAAACTAACAATTTGATTAAACACATGTGAACGCGCAGCAGAAATAATAATGCCTCGCAGCTTTTTATCGCGAATACGCTCACCGGCAAACATTTTTTCGGCCATCACTAGGTTGTGCCCATCACGACCAAAGCGCTGTTCACCAAAATAATTAGGCACACCTGCGCGTACCGCGTTTATACGGCATAAAATATCAAGCGGCTCGGTTACATTGCGCAAGGTAATAGTAAATCTATTTCCTTTATGGCAACCAGTGCGCAATTTTCGCTCATGGCGCTGCTGCGATACCACAAACACGCTTTCACTGTTCAGCTCAGTAAAATCAATATGCTTTTTAATCGGTACTTTTACGCTAAACCACTGCGAGCATACTCCATGGCGGTCTTTCATACCGGCATAGCTTACATCACGTGGCGATACACCCGCTTTTTGTGCAATCAGCTTGGCAACATATTGGGTGTTTTCACCCTTTTTAACCACTTGCAAACACACGTGTTCACCACTGCCGGTAAACTCTATACCGAGATCCTCATCAACCATAAAGTCTTCTGCGGTGGTTTTAAAGTCGGCTTTGGAAAGCGGCGCGCCATATAAATAATTTAATTCGCTCATGCGTTTTGTTTGCTCATAATGACCACGGCATGGCTGGAAATGCCTTCTTTACGCCCCTCAAAACCGAGTTTTTCGGTAGTGGTAGCTTTTACATTTACCTGAGAAAGCTCGGCATTTAAATCACTGGCAAGGTTGCCACGCATCGCTTGAATGTGCGGCAGCATTTTTGGTGCTTGTGCCACAATAGTGACATCCGCATTGCCCAATACATAACCTTGTTGCTTGGCTAGGTTCACTACATGGCGAAGTAAAATACGGCTATCAATATTTTCATATTCACTGGCCGTATCCGGAAAGTGCTTACCAATATCGCCCAGCGCTAATGATCCTAAAATAGCGTCACATAAGGCATGAATAGCTACATCACCATCTGAGTGTGCTAAAAAGCCTTGTGGATAATCAATTTTTTCGCCGCAGATAGTTAAAGGCCCTTGGCCTCCAAATTTATGTACGTCAAAACCATGGCCTATTCGTATCATTTTGCACTCTCATTATTTTGTTTTTGCAGTAAAAAGCCTGCTAAATCTAAATCTTCTGGGGTGGTGATTTTAATATTATCACTACGCCCTGCTACCAGCTTTACCGGCTTATTTGCCCACTCCATTGCACTGGCTTCATCAGTAATGGTAACGCCGCTGTTAAGCGTACTTTGCAATGCCGTTTTAAGCTCGTCGTATTTAAACAGTTGCGGGGTAAGCGCTTGCCATAAATCATCACGAGGCACAGTTTGCTGCGCATGGCTTTGCCCTCGTTTTATAGTGTCTTTTACTTTGCTGGCTAAAATGCCGCCTTCATTAGCCTGCAGGCACTGTGCGATTAAGCGCTCTATATCAGCAATATCGACTAAAGGTCTTGCAGCGTCATGCACCAAAACCCAAGCAGGTGGGTTGGCAGCTAAAAACAATAAACTGTTTAACACTGAATCTGCGCGCTCTTTACCGCCAATAGCACGCACAATGCGAGGATCAGCTAGCGTAAGGTCGTCAAAGTAGGGGTCGGTTTCGCTCAGAGCCACCACTATAGAGTTTAACTGCGGTAACTGCGATAACTTAGCGAGCGTATGCTCTAGAATGGTTTTCCCTGCTAAGGAAATATATTGCTTTGGTGTTGTGTGTTGCATTCGACTGCCAACACCTGCGGCAGGAACAATAGCAGCAATAGTTTGTTTATTTGTCATGGTGTTGAGCCGGTAAAACACGAATAAAGGTTTCGTCCGGTTTAATCATTCCTAATTCGTTGCGGGCACGCTCTTCAATGCCTTCGTGGCCGAGCTTTAAATCTTCTATATCCGCTTTTAATACTTTATTACGCTTTATTAGTTTTTCGTTAGTTTGTTGATGCGATGCCACCGCATTTTTTAAACGGGTGTAGTCTTGCACCCCGTTATGACCAAACCAAAGGCGATACTGGATAAAAAGTGCTAAGCACAACAAGCCAAATTGAAAAAATCGCATTAAACACTCCTTATTTTAATTTTTAATTATCTACTTATGCTAGCGGCCGCTTAACATTGCGCCAATTAATATTGGCAGCTAGTAACATTTCCCGTAATGACAAAACCCGTGGCGTGCTACGCTTTGAAAACTGCCACTGGTGGCCACAACACGCCGCTGCAAGGCTCGTTTTACTAGGTTTAAGCAATTGCGCACTTTGTTGCTCAAGTCCTTGGCCTAAAAAATCAAACCAGCCAAGTTCATTACAATGCAGTTGCGTATCAGCTACTTGATCAATGCTATCTATTCTAACCCGAATTTGACCGTGACTTTGTAATAATACCGGAATTATTAGCCCTACTTTGGCATGCGCTTGATAAAAAAGTTCATTCGCTGCAGGATTAGCCTCTGGCGGTGTAGGTTTTTGTTTTTCAAGCCAGCCTCCATTTTGCGCATCAAGCGTAAAAGGCAATGGTGCATTAGCTACACGTGTTACGGCACGTTCAATATAATAAGGCAGGCTTTTTAATTGCCTGCGTAAACGGTCACCATTAGGTTCAGCCACTAAGCGCTGAACTTCACGCTGATAAAAAGCATTGCATAATTGTGCGTAAAGCACTTTTTGTGCATCAGTTTGCCACATTTCAACTTGCTGGCTTGTGTTAAACTGCTTATTTTTAGCAACCAATCGCTGTACTCAAAAAAACATTTTAATACTGTTTTATAACACAGTAATGCACAGTTTTTAAGCACTTGTAGTAATTTAAGCGCTTGGCTTTTCACCTAATTTTGCAATACCTGATTCTAAAAATTGCACCATAGTGCTGCGCTTTTTACCTATTAATAAGCTGCCATCAGCCAAAAACATAAAGTTTTGCCAGTTACGTTTAAACACATCAAATGTCGTTTCGATAATATTGTCGCGTGCCATGCAAAAATACACAGTGGTATTAGCCTGCCAATCTAAGTGGTTCAAAATAGCATCTGGAAATTGGGGTTCTTCGCTTTCCCACGCATCTTCCCAATTAATTTCTTGGCTAAAGTTTTGCTCTTGCGCGCACCAATCGGTTTTATCAAAAAAGTCTGGATGGTCATGTTCACGACTCACCATGGTTGTCCACAGTACGGCCGCACGCTCGCTGGTCATCGGTTTAATATTGGCTGCATCAATATCTGAAACCGGAATATCTTTGTGGCGAAATACCCAGGCTTTTTTGTAATCATCAAGAGAAATATAATTCATAGTATTGCTGTATTCTTTGGCATAATAAAAAGCGAAGGCAAATTATACAAGATAACAGACTATGACTACAGCACTAAAACTGGGTTTATATCAACACTACAAAGGCCCACAATATAAAGTTATGCATGTGGCGACCCACAGCGAAACCAACGAGCAGTTGGTTATTTACCAAGCCTTATACGGTGAATACGGCATATGGGCACGCCCACTAAGTATGTTTACTGAAACCGTAGAAAAAGACGGTAAAACTATCGCCCGTTTTGCCTACCTTGGTGAAGCCGATTAACTATGGCATTATAACGCATAATAATTACTGCTCAGACCAGATAAAGGATAACCCGTGCAATTTAATTCTACTGATAATTACATCGCAAGCTCAGCATTAAAACAGGCAGTAAACGCCGCTATTATGCTGCAAAAACCGCTTTTAATTAAAGGCGAGCCTGGCACAGGTAAAACCATGCTGGCTGAAGAGTTAGCGAAAAGTTTAGATACTGAGCTTATTCAGTGGCATATAAAATCAACCACTAAAGCGCAGCAAGGTTTGTACGAGTACGATGCAGTATCGCGTTTGCGCGACAGCCAGCTAGGTGATGAGCGCGTTCACAATATTAGCAACTACATAGTTAAAGGTAAGCTGTGGCAAGCCTTCATGTACGCTGAATTAAACGGCAAACGCCCAGTACTACTTATTGACGAAATAGACAAAGCCGATATTGAGTTTCCAAATGATTTACTGCTCGAACTCGATAAAATGGAATTTTATGTATACGAAACCGGTGAGCGCATTGTGGCTAAAGAGCGCCCTATTGTGATCATCACATCAAACAATGAAAAAGAGCTGCCTGATGCGTTTTTACGTCGCTGTTTTTTCCATTATATTGATTTTCCAAATAGCGACGAAATGCAGCAAATTATTGATGTGCACTACCCGCATGTTAAACAAGATTTAGTTCGCCAAGCGCTAGAAGTATTTTTTAACTTACGCGAAGCCAACGGCCTTAAAAAGAAGCCATCTACCAGCGAGTTACTGGATTGGTTAAAGCTATTAATGGCTGAAGATATAGACGCAAAAATCCTGCACGACAAAACGCAAAAAGGCGGTTTAATGCCGATGTTTGGTGCGCTGCTTAAAAACGAGCAAGACATAAGCCTAATCGAAAAACTTGCGTTTATGAGTCGCCGTTAAGATGTTGATTGCATTTTTCTTCAAATTACGAGAATACCGCTTACCTGTGAGCCTGCGCGAACTACTCGATTTAATTAACGCTTTAAAACAAGGCGTTATATTTGCTGATGTAGACGCGTTTTATCATTTAGCGCGCACTATTATGGTAAAAGACGAAACCCATTTTGATCGGTTCGATAAAGCCTTTAGCGATTACTTTAGCGGTATTGCCGACTTAGACCTGCTCGAGAGCTTAAAACAGCAACACAATTTACCTGAAGATTGGTTGCGTAAAGAGTTTGAAAAGCACCTAAGTGATGAAGAAAAAGCCCAACTAAAAGCCATGGGCGGGCTCGACGAGCTAATGAAAACCCTAAAAGAGCGCCTAGAAGAACAGCAAAAACGCCACGCTGGCGGCAATAAGTGGGTAGGTACAGGCGGCACCTCGCCTTTTGGTGCATACGGCTATAACCCTGAGGGTGTGCGTATTGGTCAAGACGGTAACCGTAATCGCCAAGCAGTAAAAGTGTGGGATAAGCGCGAATACAAAAACTTAGATTCCGACCGTGAAATTGGCTCTCGTACCATAAAGCTGGCACTTAAAAAACTACGCAAATTTGCTCGTACTGGCGCAAGTGACACCCTTGATTTAAACGAGACTATTCGCGCGACCGCCAAACAAGGCGGCATGCTCGATGTAAAAATGGCCCCCGAGCGCCACAACGCGGTAAAAGTATTGATGTTGTTTGATATTGGCGGTTCAATGGATGACTACATTCATACCTGTGAGGAGTTATTTAGCGCCGCCCACAGCGAGTTTAAACATTTAGAGTTTTACTACTTCCATAACTGTTTATACGAACACGTGTGGCAAGATAACCAACGCCGCCACTCAAACGTTATTGATACCATGACGCTGATCAACAAGTTTACCAGCGACTACAAAGTTATATTTGTCGGTGATGCCACTATGGGCCCATATGAAATTGCCTACCCTGGCGGCTCAGTAGAGCATTGGAATGAAGAACCCGGCAGTGCATGGTTGGCACGAATCACTAACCACTTTGATAAAGTCGCGTGGCTCAACCCACAGCCGGTTGAGCATTGGCCGTACTATCAATCAATTGACTTTATAAAGCAGCTAATGAACAACCGCATGTACCCGCTGAGCTTGGATGGGATAAGTAGCGCGATAAAAGAGCTGAGTTAAAATGATTAATAGGAATACATTAAAATTAGTTTTGTTTGCATCACTTATTATAAATATGGTTTTTATTTCTATCTTTATAAGTGACTCTAAAAAAAATGAAAGCATTTATTTATTAGCAAGTAATGTTGAAGCTAAATGTTTGAATGATTGGAAATCACAAGACTCAAGAGTGCCTTTTATTACCTCTCATCAAATTCTAGGACCAGATCCTTTTGCTGAATATAACCTTTTAGAGCTGGGAGGTTATGATCAGTCAACATCTTTCACATACGAATTCTCAGCATGTTTTAAAGATAAATTTTCTACAGTAAGAACAATTGCAGAGATGAAATATGCTATTGATTTCATTGGTAAGCAATCAAAAAACGTTGGATTTTATAAATTACCAAATTCTGATGAAATTGTTGTTTACTCAAATGAGTAACAATTAGGCTAGATTCGTTTAACTCACAACTCGTTGAACATTAACCGCATTATCAATTAATTTTATGAAGCAGCTAATGAACAACCACATGTACCCACTTAGTTTAAATGGGATAAGTAAAGCGAAAAAAGAACTTAGTTAATGCATTTTAAGTAGTTCATGCACCATATTTTTGATGGTATTCACTGAGTATGAATTCTAATTGCTTCTCGAAGACTTCAATGGATGGTTTTTTGCCACTTAACCGCTGCTGCTTTAGCCATTCAAGTAATTCAATCCTTACTAAATAACCGTATTCAATGCAGTAACTTGGATCTGAAAGCCAAATTTCAGGAGCTCCTAGTGAAGCTCCTGAATACCAGTGACAAATGGAATAGCCTTCACTTTCAAGCTTATCACTAAGTTGCCAGCTGTAAATCCACCAGGTAATCAGAAATAGAGGGAAGCATCCTATAATAACAAACAGCCCCCTTCGCATCGATTTCTCTGATATATCACCATGCATTCTTTGATAAATCCCGTAGATGAGTACAAAAAAAGCGGGCATCATAACTATCAAAGGAATTACTACAGGTTTAATTTTTAACGAAATTACATTTTCAGCAATAAGACTTAATGTGCTAATTTCTAATTTAAAGCTGTAGGCATAGAGAGTAATGATTAAACATAAAACGCCTATAGAAAGCCACCCTTTTTTAGGGTTGGCAGGTGGGAGTTGATTAGCCGAGCTTGCCATTTTAGTACCGTCTTCCTGAGTAAGGAATACCAAATAAGCGGTGTATAAACTCAATTGGATTGTTATCGTACATTCACTCAGCCCTATCTAACTCATATTTTAACTAATTAGGATAAACATCATAATTTTTGACCGTCTTATCTTCGCTCGCTGAAGCCTATCGGGGTCTACAACAGTCTACATCTATGCAGAGATCGTTTGGTTTGTACCTTTCACCTCGAACCTCGAACCTCGAACCTCGAATATAAAATCACATCAACTTCCACACTACAAACGCCACAGCAAAACCAACCAAGTACACCAAGCCTAACCAGGTTAAGCCACGCAAAAGTAGACTGTGTTTAATCGCAGGCTCTGAGCGAACTAGGCTGAAGTTAAGCCATGCAAAAACGGGGGTAGTTACAAACGCAAGCGTCATGGCAAAGGTAAGCATGGGCCCAAGAGCTGATTTAAAAAATAAGATCACCGCCATACCGGCCAATGCTTGTAATATAAGCCACGTATTTAAGCTGTGTTTTGATTGCTTAAAACCCAGTAGTTTATGCGATTCGTTAAGTGTTCGGGCGTAACCGTCAAGCACGGTGAGTGTGGTGCCAAACATACACAAAAACGCGATGGCAGATACCAAAGGCCTTGCCCACTCGCCAATAGTAAGTGCATACATATCAATCAGCTGTTTAGCAAAAGCGACACCGCCAAGCTCTATATTACTGTTTTGCCCATATTGCACTAACGCACCTAAACTAAAAAATACCAGCGCAAGCCCGGCGGTTAACCAATAACCTAAATTAAAGTCGAATAAGCCTTGGCTTTTAGTCACACTTTGCTGAGTTTGTTTTTCTTTAAGCCACAACGAGCTCAGTGCCGATATTTCAATAGGCGCTGGCATCCAGCCCATTAAGGCAACCATAAAGCCTAACATGGCAAGTTCATACGGTGAGGGGCCAACATAGTTTACAGGGGCTACAGGGCCGTTATTTATAGCAATAACTAATGCGGTTATGGTTGCAATAGTAAGTAGCCCCATAATAGCTTTTGCAACGTTATCGAGCGCTTTAAAGTGCCCTAGTAATAATATAATTAAACACACAGCCAATATTAACCAACACAACAAGGTAACAGGAATGCTAATAGGTAATGCGTAGTGTAATAAGCTCGCCGTAAGCAACAATACGCCAGCGGTATTTACCACAGCGGCAATAATATTGAGGGCAATAAAACTGTAAAAATAGCCAGGCCCTTGGTTTTTATACCCTTCTACTAGGCTATTTTTGGTGGCGAGTGTGTATTCCATACCAAAGCGAAAAAACGGGTACTTTAAAACGTTAACCACCACAATAAGCCAAAATAGCTGCCAACCAAATAATGCACCAGCTTGAGTCGATGCAACTAAGTGTGAGCCACCAATGGCAGCGGTTGCCATTAAAATACCTGGGCCGAGTGTCCCTAACCGAGACTTCCATGTGTTTTGTGTGTACTGCATTAACTTCTCAAATTTGGTGTGTTATGTGCTTTTATTATTAATTTTTATCATTAATAAACTGTGTGAGTGCATAACTTACCTAATTTACAGGCAATAAAAAAGAGCCCTTAGGCTCTTTTTAAAAATAACACATTGTTAGTTATTAATTTAAATCCATCTCTTGGATGATTTCGTGTGCTATTTCAGGTGTGGTACTTACAGGCTTTTCATGTAAGTTCGCTTTTATTTGCCCTTTACGATGCTTTAGTGCGGCATCGAGTTTTTTAGCTGCGCTTGAAATGGCTGGGTACATAACCTCGTTTTCCCCTTTAACTGATATTCGCGCACCTTCATAATTTGTACTAATTTCTGCTTGGAACTTGTGATGCTCTTTTGAAAGAATAATGTCGAGCGCTATCAATGATGGAAAATGACTCTCAATTTTAGAAAACTTTTCGTTAATGTGTTCTTTAATAGAATCAGTAACGTCAACATGGTGACCAGAAAGATTAATTTTCATAGGGTATCCTTTTTTATGTTACCTCACAGTTAGTATTGGGGGCTAAACGAATTAACACAAGAGAAAATAGCTAAATTTAGCAATTATTTATTACCCCACCTGATTTAGATCATTCATTTAGCATTAAGTATGCAAAAAGCCGCGTGATAGCGGCCTTTCAGAGGTGCTGATAATTTAACCATTCATGTAATTAATCTGTGTATGAACAGCAATAATCAGCAAAATCACTTACTTTTACATGGAAGCTGACATTAGCATCAACATTAAATGACTCGCCCGCATTAAATGTTTTCCACTCGCTTTCACCTGGTAATAACACATCCCACTGCCCTGCTAACAACTCCATACACTCTTTTTGGTTAGTATTAAACTCAAATTCACCGGGTTGCATAAAACCCAAGGTTTTCGCTTCACCATTTCCTAAAAGCACAGTTCGGCTTGATACTTTGCCATCAAAATATACATTGGCTTTTTTAACCACACTAACGTTATCGAACTTTGGCATGTTAACTCCTGTTATTAATTTATAATTTTGTTACCTCCACAGTGCCTGATACACAAAAACCTTGCAAGTTAAGTGCTGTGAAAATTACTCATTTAGAAGCCAAAAGATTAAAAATGAACGACTTTATAGAGAGATATGCTTCGAGCAACGGGCTGCGAGTTTCGAACAGATCTTTTAGTAATTTATGCATAAAGAGGGCGATGAGACACTGCGCTTTAGAGAGGTGATAAAAGTACAACTCATAAAAAAGCCCGCCCTATTTTACGCAGGGCGGGCTTTTAAATGTTAAAGCAGTCGCTTAAAACAATGCGTTTGCTTTGTTAACGATGTTTTCTACGGTGAAGCCGAAGAATTCAAATAGCTCGTTAGCTGGTGCCGACTCACCAAAGGTGGTCATACCGACTACGGCGCCATTTAGACCTACGTACTTGTACCAGTAATCAGCAATACCCGCTTCAATCGCTACGCGACGTGAAACGCTTGCTGGTAATACGCTTTCTTTGTACTCAGGCGATTGATCTTCAAACGCATCAGTACACGGCATAGATACAACACGTACCTTTTTACCCTGCGCACGTAGCTCTTTTGCAGAGTCTTGCGCTAGTTGTACTTCAGAGCCGGTAGCAATAAGAATAAGCTCTGGGTTGCCGTCACAACTTAGGATGTAACCACCCTTTTTAACGTCGCTTAATTGCTGTGCATCACGTGCTTGTTGCTCTAAGCCTTGGCGAGTAAAGATTAATGATGTAGGACCGTCTTTACGTTCAATAGCTTGTTGCCATGCAATTGCCGACTCAACTTGGTCACATGGGCGCCAGTTGTAAAGGTTAGGCGTTAAACGCATGCTGGCAATTTGCTCTACTGGTTGGTGAGTTGGACCATCTTCACCTAAACCAATTGAATCGTGCGTGTATACAAAAATGCTTGGTTGCTTCATTAATGCAGCCATACGAACCGCGTTGCGTGCGTATTCCATAAACATTAAGAACGTTGCACCGTAAGGGATAAAGCCTTTATGAAGTGCAATACCATTCATAATTGCCGACATACCAAACTCACGCACACCGTAGTAAACGTAGTTACCACTTGCATCGTCTGCCGTTAAGCCTTTAGAGCCATCCCAAATTGTTAAGTTTGAACCTGCTAAATCGGCAGAGCCACCCATAAACTCAGGTAGTAACGGACCAAATGCGTTTAATGCATTTTGCGATGCTTTACGTGATGCTGGGTTTGCTGGGTTTGCTTGTAACTGCTCAATATACGCTTGTGACTTTTCAGCCCAATCAGCAGGTAAATCTGAATTTGTACGGCGTTTGTATTCAGCAGCGAGCTCTGGGAATGCTTGCTCGTATGCGGCAAATTTCTCATCCCAGCTTGCTTCAAGCTGTTGGCCTTTTTCTTTGTTATCCCACTGTGCATAAATGTCAGCAGGGATTTCAAATGCATCACCCGTCCAACCTAGGAACTCGCGAGATGCTTTAATTTCGTCATCACCTAGTGGTGCGCCATGACAGTCGTGGCTACCTGATTTATTAGGTGAGCCATAACCAATCACTGTTTTACAACAAATTAGCGTTGGTTTGTCGGTCACGCTTTTTGCTTCGCTAATTGCAGCACTTACAGCATCGCTATCGTGGCCATCAACGTCGCTAATTACATGCCAGCCGTATGCTTTAAAACGTGCTGGTGTGTCATCGCTAAACCAGCCTTCAACTTCACCGTCGATTGAAATGCCGTTGTCATCCCAAAATGCCACTAACTTGCCTAGGCCTAATGTGCCAGCAAGCGAACAGGCTTCATGAGAAATACCTTCCATTAAACAACCATCACCCATAAATGCGTAAGTGTGGTGATCAACAATGTCATGGCCTTCACGGTTAAATTGAGCGGCTAATGCTTTTTCAGCAATTGCCATACCTACGGCATTTGTGATCCCTTGACCTAATGGACCCGTAGTAGTCTCGATTCCTGGCGCATATCCATATTCTGGGTGGCCTGGTGTTTTAGAGTGCATTTGGCGGAAGTTTTTAATTTCGTCCAGTGGTAAATCATAACCACTTAAATGCAATAGAGAATAAATTAGCATTGAACCGTGACCATTTGAGAGTATAAATCGATCTCGGTCAGCCCACTCTGGATTTGTTGGGTTATGTTTTAGATAATCGCGCCATAATACTTCTGCGATATCAGCCATGCCCATAGGGGCTCCAGGGTGGCCAGATTTGGCCTTTTGTACTGCGTCCATTGACAAGACGCGAATAGCATTTGCAAGTTCTTTGCGAGATGGCATGAATTCTCCTACCTTTATATGTATTTGCGCGGGTATTTATATACCTCCATTCTTACTTATTGTAGGGGCTGTGTGCAATTAAAAACCCATAAAAATAGGACATTATGAATATTTTTTAAGAACCATTTACTATTATATATTTTATTTAGACGTCTAGGCGTAAAAAAACTATGCAAGTTCGCTTGTTTTAGATAAAATACGCGCCTTAATTTTTTAGCGCTAATACCGACGTTTGTGAAGCGCAATATTTGTGAGCATAATTACAATGGCAAAACATTTATTTACTTCTGAATCTGTTTCTGAAGGTCATCCGGATAAAATCGCCGATCAAATTTCTGATGCGGTACTTGATGCTATCCTAGAGCAAGACTCTCATGCCCGTGTAGCGTGTGAAACTTACGTTAAAACCGGTATGGTTATGGTTGGTGGTGAAATCACTACTAGCGCATGGGTTGATATCGAAGAAATTACACGTAAAACAGTACGTGAAATTGGTTACACACACTCAGATATGGGCTTTGATGCCGATTCGTGTGCAATTTTAAACACTATTGGTAAACAGTCTCCAGACATTAACCAAGGTGTTGACCGTACAAGCCCTGAAGAGCAAGGCGCTGGCGACCAAGGCTTAATGTTTGGTTACGCATGTAACGAAACTGAAGTATTAATGCCTGCTCCAATTACTTATTCTCACCGTTTAGTGCAGCGTCAAGCTGAAGTTCGTAAAAGCGGCGAGCTTAACTGGTTACGTCCAGATGCAAAATCACAAGTTACATTTGCATACGAAAATGGCAAGCCAGTAGGTATTGATGCCGTTGTACTTTCTACTCAGCACAGCGAAGATGTATCGCAAAATGACTTAGTAGAAGCGGTAATGGAAACAATTATTAAGCCAGTACTTCCTGCTGAGCTTATTACTAGCGCAACTAAATTTTTCATTAACCCAACGGGTCGTTTTGTTATTGGTGGCCCAATGGGTGACTGTGGTTTAACTGGTCGTAAAATCATTGTAGATACATACGGTGGCATGGCTCGTCACGGTGGTGGTGCTTTCTCTGGTAAAGATCCATCAAAAGTTGACCGCTCAGCGGCTTATGCTGCACGTTACGTTGCTAAAAACATTGTTGCTGCAGGCCTTGCTGATAAGTGTGAACTTCAAGTGTCTTACGCTATTGGTGTTGCAGAGCCTACTTCTATCAGTGTTGAAACATTTGGTACTGGTAAATTAGAAGAAGCGCGTTTAATTGAACTTATTCGTGAACACTTTGACTTACGCCCTTACGGTCTAATTCAAATGCTTGATCTTGAGCGCCCTATTTATCTTCCAACAGCGGCTTACGGCCACTTTGGTCGTGACGAATTCCCATGGGAACGCACAGATAAAGCAGACGCACTTCGTGCAGCAGCAGGGCTATAAGCCACTTAGCTAATATTTAAACGGCCCTTTTTAGGGCCGTTTTGCTATGTGTATTAAGTTAGTCGTAAAACAGTCTCGAACTGTTTAACATTTTAGGTATATACTCTGCTTATACAATAAAGCGTATTAGGGATAAAAAATGGCCGACAATTTTCGTGTTATATTTGTAGGACTTGCAGAAGGTGCAGACAGCCAAGCAGTGACCACTGCACTGACAGAAAAGCTGAAAACCTCGCCAGAAAAAGTGGCTGCTTTTTTTGATGGCAAACCGTTATTTGCCCCTTGCCCCAAAGATAAAGCACTCAAGCAAGCTAAGTTACTTTCAACGCTGGGGATTAAAAGCAAACTTCAGCAAGCTGCGGCTACACAAACGGCACCTCAAACAGCTTACGACAGCCAGCGAGATCAGCGCTTATTTGACGCCCTAGATTACATTACCAGTAGCCTAATTCGCCTTGAAGAAAAACTAGAAGATATTGAGCAACGCCTCCCTGAAGTTGAATTATCATTACCTGATGAAAACAATGAAGTATGGGAAGATGACGATTTAATGCTTGATGAGCCTCTCTCTACTGAGCCCAAAAAACGCGGCAACCTTGTTTTATATTCGCTGATTTCTACAGCCGTAATATTGCTTATTGTACTTGCTACGTACTTATTATTTCCTAATTTATTCTCTTTTTAATTACGGTTAAGTTATTTAATGAGTAATAATCGCGCACAAATAAGACACGATATTCGTAAAGCACGTAATAACCTATCAAAAAACCAGCAAGAATTAGCCGCCGAATCGCTTAAAGTGAATTTTATTCAACATTTAAAAAGCATAAATTCGGCCAAAAAAAGCCATATCGCGCTTTATTTAAGTAATGATGGTGAACTAGATACCTCATTGTTAATTAATGAATTATGGAACACTGGCCAGGCTATTTACCTGCCCGTAATTCATCCATTTAATGGGGCTAATTTACTATTTCAACGCTATGAAAAAAACTCACCCATGAGAGCAAATCGCTATGGTATCTTGGAGCCTAAGCTGAACTGCTCTCAAATATGCCCCTTACCTGAGCTTGATTACGTTTTAATGCCATTAGTGGCATTTGATAAATTTGGTAATCGCCTTGGAATGGGAGGTGGGTTTTACGATAGAACATTGGCACGTTTATACGAACAACACTGGCAACAACCGCAACTTATTGGCCTCGCACATGCGTGCCAACAAGTCGATGAGTTACCGATTGAATCGTGGGATGTACCACTAAAAACGATCATAACACCCGATAAAACCTACTGTTGGTAACAACTAATCTTGTAAACTAACAGCCTATTTTGACACCAATGAGCAGACAACAATGACACAAGATGAATTAAAAAAAGCAGCTGCGTGGGCTGCACTCGAGTTTGTAAAAGAAAACACCATAGTAGGTGTAGGCACAGGCTCAACCGTTAATCACTTTATTGATGCCCTAGGCACAGTTAAAGACACCATCGTTGGTGCAGTATCAAGTTCAGAAGCATCTACAGCACGCTTAAAAGAGCTTGGCATAGAAGTGTTTGAGCTTAACGATGTAGCGGCACTCGATGTATACGTTGATGGCGCAGATGAAATTAACGCCTTAAACGAAATGATCAAAGGCGGCGGTGCCGCGCTTACCCGCGAAAAAATAGTGGCAGCTGTAGCAAAACAGTTTGTATGCATTGTTGATGATACAAAACTAGTCGATACCTTAGGAGACTTCCCACTGCCAGTTGAAGTTATTCCGATGGCGCGCAGCTATGTTGCCCGCGAATTATTAAAACTTGGCGGTGACCCTGTGTATCGCCACGGTGTTGTAACCGATAACGGCAACGTTATTTTAGACGTACATAATTTAAAAATTACCCATGCTAAACAGCTTGAAAAACAAATAAATCAAATTGTTGGCGTAGTTACCAACGGCCTATTTGCAGAGCGCGGTGCTGATAAAGTAATTATCGGCACTAAAAATGGGCCACAAATTAAATAGGATATGGTTATGAGTAAGGTATCGTTAGCAAAAGACAAAATTAAAATTCTCTTGCTTGAAGGTGTTCACCAAAGCGCTGTTGAAACGCTAAAACGTAACGGTTATAGCAATATCGACTACGTTAAAACATCGTTGCCAGAGGACGAACTTATTGAGCGCATTAAAGATGTGCACTTTGTAGGGCTTCGTTCTCGTACTCATATTAACGAATCTGTATTAAACGCAGCTGAAAAGCTAGTCGCTGTAGGTTGCTTTTGTATTGGTACAAACCAAGTAGATTTAAACGCAGCGCGTGAGCGCGGTATTGCGGTATTTAATGCACCGTTTTCAAATACTCGCTCTGTGGCTGAGCTTGTGCTTGGTGAAATATTGCTGTTATTACGTGGTATTCCACAGCGTAATGCCGCTGCCCATCGTGGCGGCTGGTTAAAAACAGCCAATGGCTCGTTTGAAGCTCGCGGTAAAACCTTAGGTATTATTGGTTACGGCCACATTGGTACTCAGTTGGGTATTATGGCTGAAAATATTGGTATGAACGTGGAGTATTACGACATTGAAGACAAACTATCTTTAGGTAATGCTACACAAGTGCATAACTTAACACAGCTATTGCAACGTGCTGATATTATTAGCTTACATGTTCCAGAGACACCGCAAACTAAAAACCTAATTGGTACAGCAGAGCTTGCCGTGATGAAGCAAGGGTCTATTTTAATTAATGCTTCACGCGGTACTGTGGTTGACATTGACGCCCTAGCTGAAGCACTCACAGAAAAGAAGCTTAGCGGTGCAGCCATTGATGTATTCCCAGTTGAGCCTAAATCAAACGATGAAGAGTTTATTTCGCCACTACGTGAATTCGACAACGTTATTTTAACGCCGCACATTGGGGGTTCTACTCAAGAAGCACAGGAAAACATTGGTATTGAAGTAGCAGGTAAACTCGCTAAGTACTCAGATAATGGCTCAACCATTACTGCAGTTAACTTCCCTGAAGTATCATTACCAGAACTTGCTAACCGTAGCCGCTTGTTACACGTGCATCACAATCGCCCTGGCGTGCTAACGCAAATTAACCAAGCGTTTGCTCAGCATGGTATTAATATTGCCGCACAGTACTTACAAACGGATGAAGCAATTGGTTACGTGGTTATTGACGTAGATACCGTTCAATCTGAAGTAGCACTAAAAGAACTCAGTGCTGTTGAAGGCACAATTAGAGCCCGTATTCTTCACTAAGTAATCAGCTATCAGCTATCAGCTAAAATAATAAAAGCCGTACTTGAATAATCGAGTACGGCTTTTTACATTAAACTAGAAGCTGGCAACTTATTCTATTATTTGCCTTTTACTTCTAAATTTATAAATTTAACCAGCTCTTCGGGTTGCCCTGCTAACATCATTAGCTGCTGATTTACTTCCATCATGGTTTTACCTTCAGGCAGTTTAGCTGAGACACTAAGCGAATTTAGACCTTTAGCAAAGTCAGTTAATGCTTGCGCTATTTCTTCGGTTACCGGCGCTTGCTGTAACTGTTGAGCTAGCATCATTTGCATCTGCTCTAGTGTCATACCTTGTTTGGCTAATTCACTTTCTAGCAAAGTACTTAACTCACCTTGGTTATCGAGCATTACACTCATAGTGCGTGGCTCTAACTTGCTCATTGCTTGCATAATAAGTGTTTGCTGTTGCAACTCTTGCTCATAAGTAAGCGGTGTATCACCTGCTGTTTGCTGAGCTTTGCTTATTTCAAGCGAAGCATCCATAAGCGCTTTAGAATTAGCCAGCCCCATATTCATATCAATGCTGGCAATATCGTTGGCGTGTAGTTTAACAACTATATCGCTGTTACCTGATTGCTCATCGTAATCTAATGATGAGTGTAAATCATAGCTGGCCGAGGCAAGTTGTGCATTAGTATCTGCAGGCAGTGTAGCGACAAAGCTTTTATCAAATTGGAAGTTCTTCAGTGTAAAAGCAGTATGAGGCGATATTTTATCGGTTTCGTAACCTGTCACTTCCACATGCTCAACCGTGGCAATATTTTCACCCTCAGGGCTGGTCACTTCTATATTACTAATGGCAACACTATTTGAAATAACACTCGCCGATAGTTCTGCATAGTTAAAGCTGGCACCTGTTTGTTCGCTAACCAAAGCCAACTGCTTATCAACCTCAGCGCGTACCTCTTGGGTTGCTACATAGTTTGCATAGCTTACGCCACCCACACCTGCAGCAATAATCGCGGCTGCAATCACTAATTTTTTCATGTTATTTCCTTATTAAACTCTTTACATAAGTGGCTTTAAGCAAGACTAACATTGAGAACATAAGTCGTTAAGCACTTTTTGTTTGCTAATTAATTAAACTAAGTAGCTCGTGCACGGTTTTAACCGGCGTTATTTTGGCACCCAGCCCTTCCATTGATTTATGGTAGTTACGAAATGGAATAAATATTTCAGTAAACCCATGTTGCGCCGCTTCTTTAACACGGGGCACACCACTGTCGATTGGGCGTACATCACCATTTAAACTTAACTCCCCCATAATACAGGTGGTTCGTGGAACAACGAATTCGTTTAAACTACTCAAAAGTGCAGTAACAAGCGCTAAGTCAATACAGGTTTCTGATTCATCAATTTTTAAACCACCGACAATATTAAAAAACGTATCGTGGAATATTTTAGTTTTGGTGTGCTTACGTAAAATACCGGTGAGCATTTTGATCCGGTTCATATTTAAACCAACACATACTCGCTGTGGAAACTCTGCTTCGGTTTCAGTGGTTAAACACTGAATTTCTAGCAGTAAATTACGATTTCCTTTACGGATACAGGTAATTGTCGACCCCGGTGATTCAGTGGTTGAGCCCGATAAGAAAATTTCACTGGGGTTATCCACACTGAGCATACCGCGTTCACACATTTTAAAAATGCCGACGGTGTCTATATCACCAAAGCGATTTTTATTAGCGCGCAGGGTGCGCACTTGACCATCGTTGGTATCAATATGTAACAGTGCATCAACTATGTGTACTAAGGTTTGCGGGCCGGCTATTTCATTATTCTTATTTACGTGAGCAATAATAAACATAGTCACGTCGTTTTGCTTACAATATTGAGTTAATGCTTGAGCTGCACTTTTTACCTGAGAAGGTGAACCTGGGCTGCCATTAGCGGTATCGGTGACAACAGCTTGAATAGAGTCGATAACGGCAAACTTAATTTTGTTTTTATCCAGCTCTTCAATAATGGTTTCAACACTGGTTTCTGACAGTAAATAGAGTTCATCTTCGTTGTAATTTAGTTTTAACCGATTAACCCTGTTTTTAAACTGCGATAGAGACTCCTCCGCAGTACAGTAAAGTGATGGCATACGCTGAGACATTCTTGCCACCAAATCAGATAGTAGTGTTGTTTTACCCGCCCCCGGATCGCCAGAAATAATATTAACCGAGCCGGTGGTTATACCACCGCTTAGTACACGGTCAAGTTCGCCAATTTCAGTAAGCTGCTTTTCAGCCTCAGAGGTTGCTACATCATTAATTTTTTTAGAACCACCGCCAATGCCACCGGCATAACCACCTACACTTGCACGAGCAGCTACCTTTTTGTTTTGCCCTGCAGAGGGTTTAAACTCTGCTAAAGTGTTCCATGCGCCACAGCGACACTGGCCTTGCCAACGTTGATAGTTCATGCCACATTCTGTACAAACAAACTCTACTTTTGCCGCTTTAGCCATTTAAAACCTTACCTACTATTCTTTATTTTGAAATACACAGTGTTAAGCGCTTATTTTGCCATTGCTGGCTCTACCTTAGCAACAACGTCTTGTGGATCAGCGCATTTAGTATCACCAAATACGCTATACTAATGTAGTTTCACTTAACCTACTTTAGGGCATGTTTCTTGCTTTAAAAAACTAATTAACCCTTGCCAATTAATTGGCTATTAGAAAATAACAATAAATAACCTGAACTCTGGTTAAGAGATTTACTAACATATTGAATCAAAAAGATATTTGTGCTTATTTTTCTCTAGCTAGAGATTTTTAGTGAAAACAAGGCGAAATTACGCGTCAATAGCTACCCTATTGCAAGTAAGTTCAACGCAGTTAGCGCTGAAAATAACTGCTTGAGATGGATTTATTATCCGGAGTTCAGGTTAAACACAAAGTATAGTTACGCATAGTATCGTGGCCGCATTTGGCGGTTTTGCGAGATTCTATTTATTAAATATTCTAATAAATAATTGCAACAGTATACCTACTTTTTAAATTAGACGGTGATGATTTATAAATGGCTGATGACGTATTGCTTAAGCATGAAGCGCTTGTAAATGAATTAAAACAGTATTTGGGAAATGCTAAGTTTGATCTCATTTTCAAGTCAAAAACTGCCGAGTTAACTAAACCCGAGCAGTTTTTAATAAAAATGGAAATGTCGCGTTTATCTCAGCCGATAGACCGCTTTATTGATCTTCGTGGTTTAGTTACTGGCCAAGTAAAACCATATGAATACAAGGGCAAGCAACACTTTATGGATGACACCGCTATTGAAGTATTCGAAGCGGCTATAAAACAACATAAAGATTACACCCTTGCAGTATACGAAGCGGTAATGAATACCGAAAATAATTATCGCGTATTACAACAGCAATCAATTACACCAAAAAAAGTAGAAGCTAAACCACAACATGAACTGACCACCAACGTTATTAAATTTGCAGCTTATGAAAATCGCAGTGAAGAGCGGATGAATTACTCAATTAAAATTACTATTGAGTATGACGGGCAAGCAAAAATCGATGCGAGTACCTCTGATATTTCACTCAGTGGTTGTAAAATTAAGTTGGCGTCGCGCTATAACTTAAAAAAAGGTCAGCTTATAAATATGCATTTAGTAGGCTTAGAGCAAGATTTTCAGCTTGGCCTAAAAAGTGGCGTTAAATATGAAGTCGTTGCGATAGAAAACACCTCTGAAGAATTTAATCATATCCGCTTAAAGCGTACATTTGAAGAAAATAACAGCGCGTTTGATCGTTTTTTAGAAAGCTTTATTCATGGTAATAAACGCCGTTATAAAGTGAATTTAGATAACACCCTGGATGCGGTTGTTTCTAAAGGGTATGAACAATATTATATTCCTAGGGTTAATTCTTTATATGTTTTTATTAGCCAGCAAAACGGCGTTTATTATCCTAGCCTGAGCTTAACCACTGAGAACAGTTTATTTATTCAGCGTTACTTTACTGATGAACGCAAAAAATCATGTCTTTACAATGTGTTAAATCATAAGCGTATTCGTACCTTGGCGCTAAAACCTGTGGCAGTAAAAGAAGAATATTTGTATACCTTTACCCATGTCTCTGCAGGAAAAATTTATTACTACTCAGCAACTCGTTCTGAGCTTGAACAACAAACACAATTAAAAGCGTTATTTTTTGGTTTTGGTAGCCGAAGAGACAGTTGGCGTTGCTTTAAATTACAACTAATGCCGAGTCATACTGAAGATGCTTATATTCCTTTATCTTTACCTAACTCTTTAGGTAAAGATATTGAGAAACTGAATAAACCACCTTCACCACGTGTTGAAGGCGCGATAAAAGACGTAAAATATTTAATGCTACTTACCCAAGTTGGTAATGAGCATGAACAACAGCATTATCAACAATATGAATTTGATAAAGCCTTAGCCAATAAATTAAAATATTTTGGCCACAGTAAACATGCATCTCCACCGGAGCTCAACACCGTGCCTCTAGAGTATGTAAATCTTCGCTCTAATAAACGCTATTTATACAAAACTAATGTAGTGATTAATACTCGTGATGCGGTATTGCATGGGCATACCCGTGATTTTTCAATATTTGGCTTACAGCTAGAGTGCAATCAAGAAGTGGACTTTAAAAAAGGCGATATTGTTTCGTTATCATTTCCTGATTTGCAAAAAATTACCAAAAACTATTCATTAAATCTTATTCAATATGAAGTCATGGCAGTGAGCAAATCGCAGACTACGATTAATTTGAAAGCGCATGCAGATAAAGGCTCATCTCATACTGGGGTCGATTTTTTTACCCTTTTAATCAATAGTAATAAACAAAAATTAAAAGTTGCTGAAGAGTCACCTAAAGTACCCGGGCTTTCTACAGCACTTAGAAATATGGTAACAAAAACGCTTTGCCAGTTTCCGATTTATTTACATAAATCAATGGCGCATTTTGAAATTGGCGCCATGGGATTTGGTTTATACCCAAGCCCACTGCATGTTATTTTACAAAATTTTGCCTTGTTGAATGCTAAAACAGACTTATCGAATATTATTACTAAAGCGCATATTATTGATGTGATCACCCCTAATATTAAAGATCGCACCCGTCAAGATCCGCCATTAGAGTTTAGTTTAGTAATTAACTTCGATCCTAAAAAAGAAAATATAGCCGATGCCATTACCAGCCAATGTGTTTTAGGTACTGACTGTAGCGAGTTTAAACAGCAAGTAAGTAAAGGGCTTAAATCTGAGCTGGTTTTTATAATGCGTTTATATATTTCTCGCACTGGTCGACTCGATACTGACTACTTAGCAAACGAGCTAAAATACGTTAGCCAATACGCAATTCACAAGGCAAAAGACTTAGAGGATGCATTATGGTCTGTATCAGGTGTGGGCGACATTATTGATGTAAGTGATGAAGCACTTGAGCATTTAGCGCTCAACCAACAACAGGTTGAGCAAATGTCTAGACGAAAGCTAATCTGGTTAAATCGTTTACGTTAAACCTGTGATGGGTTTAGCGGAACCGCCAGCATATATAACAGTTGTAATAACGAGCCTTGGCAAATAGCTGCTTGGGCTTGCTCAACTACTTTTGGTTTACCATGTACAGCAACGCCTAAGCCAGCTTGAGCCATCATTTTTAAATCGTTTGCACCATCGCCTATGGCAACTGTTTGGCATTTTTCAAGCCCCAGCTTTTGTTGTAGCGCGTTTAAAACAACCGCTTTTTGCTCAGCATCAACAATCCCACCTAACACTTTACCAGTTAGTTTATTGTCTTTAAATTCCAGCACATTAGCATGCACTTCATCTAAATTAATTAGCTCCTGCACTCGCTCAGCAAACGGCACAAAGCCGCCCGATGCAATCGCTAAATACCAATCGTGGTGTTTTAAAATTTGGCATAACGCTTTAATACCTGGCATTAAAGGCAGTGCACTTTTAAGCTCATCAATTAAGCTCTTTTCAATGCCTTCGAGCTTGGCAACACGCTGGTGTAAGCTTTCGCTAAAATCAAGCTTACCTGCCATTGCCTGCGCGGTTACGTTGGCAACCTCGTCGTATACATTCGCTAAGCGTGCAATTTCATCAATACACTCAATAGTAATGGCCGTTGAATCCATATCCATTACCAATAATCCTGTTTTTTGTAAATCAGGGGGGCTAGTTACTTGCACTAACTGACACGCCAAGGTATTTGCAAAAGTTTGAAGTTCAAGTGGGTTTATTGCGCGCTCTGCACTTTCTATATAAAAACATAATGCCGGAGATAACCCTAAATCTGGCTGATATTGACAAATTGCTGTTACATTTTGCTGGTGAGCCGCAAAAAATTCAATAATGCTATTAATATGCTGCGTATTAAAGTCACCGCCAAATGCAATACCAAATAGCCCTTGGTTTCTGTTCGGTGTTGTATTTAGTGGTGTAAAAACACCTTGTTGGTAGCTAAACCACTTATTAAGAATAAGTGATGATGATAATAGCTCAGCGCTTTGCTGTGCCATGTTCGCGTTCGACATGGGATCTCCGTTTATATTTCCTGACATTTAGCTCATTGATAATAAGGATATGAGATACAAAATTCGCCATCAGGGGGGATTTAGGGTTATAGTGTAGTTGTAACATCAAATCAAAATGCTGTCAGCAGCATAAACGGTGACTATGAAAAATAACCATCTTAAAAATCCACTTACAGCCTCGCAAAAAAAGCGTTTAATTCGTTTATTATTGGCCGCTGGCTGCTTTGTATTATTAAGCTGGGTAGGAATAAACAGTAGCTTTCAAAGCCATCAACTACTGTATGATAGTGCTAATAGTGCAGCCAAGTCACTCACTCAGTTTATGGCACTGAATGCCAAAAACCCGCTGATAGAGAAAAACAAATCGCAGCTCACCACCTTGTGCAACAATATTAGTAAAGATGAGTTTGTTCTTTCAGCCACCATTTATGATAAACAAGGTGTAGTGCTTGCAAGCAGCGATAACTGGCAATCACATCATGTATATGGCTTACTACCAGACTCATCGCCTGGCATTAGTAAGTTAAAAACACCGTTTGTTGAACAAGTTATTTCTGACGACAATCGCCCTATTGGCTTTGTATCTATTACCTATTTAACGCGTGCTGCGGTATCTTCAAGCCATAATCATTTTCACGATTTAGGTCGCCAAGTATTACTTATGCTAGTGATTGCCTGTATTTTTACTTGGCAATTAGGCCGAGGGTTAAAACGCTGGCAAGTAAATCGCTATATACAAAAAACCTCAGAGCACGAATCATAAAGCTGCTCAGCTAATCGATATTTATCGCTATTTGGTTTTAAAGCATAGAGCGCATTAAACACGTTAGGAATATGCAGAGGGGTATTTATTTCCCCTTGATAACCATTTAGCGGCATTGAAGGTGAATCAGTCTCAAGCACTAAATGCTGTGGCTCAAGCTTTGCTACAACCGCACGTGTTTTAGCAGCCCGTTCATAGGTTATAACCCCACCCACTCCAAGCTTAAAGCCCATTTTTATATAATTCTGTGCTTGTTGTATTGGGCCTGAAAAAGCATGGATCACACCGCCGTTTTTTGGCCTACAACGCTTAAACGATTGCGCTATTAAATCATGGCTTTGCCTGTGATGCACAATCAGCGGTAACTCAAGCTCATTAGCAAGGGCTATTTGTTGCTCAAACAGAAAGGTTTGTTTTTCAAGATTTTCGATACTGCGATCTAGCCCGCACTCCCCAATAGCCACCAGCTGAGTTTTGTTTGTTTTAGCAAAGTTATACAGCGATTCTAAGTGCGATTGCTGATGTTGCGCTAAAAAATAAGGATGTAGCCCTGCCGCTATGCTGACTTGTGGGTAGGTTGCTTTAAACTCAAGTAATTTTTGAGATTGCGCCAAGCTAATACCTGGCACAATAAATTGTCTAACGCCCTTTGCTACACAGGCATTAATGAGTGATTCGCGGTTTGTATCAAACTCACTAAAATCGAGATGACAGTGTGAGTCTATAAATTGCAAAGCTAGCGGCCAACTAAGGGTTTAAGCGCGTTATTTGCCAGCTATTATCGGCCTGACGCTGATACATAAAGCGATCATGCAGACGATGCGCTCCGCCTTGCCAAAACTCGATTTTTTGTGGCACAACACAATACCCGCCCCAAAAATCAGGGAGTGGAATTTCGCCTTTAGCGAATTTGTTTTTCATGTTGGCAAAGGTCTCCATTAGCACCTTGCGCGATGAAACTGGACGGCTTTGTTGCGACGCCCATGCGGCTAATTGACTTTCTTTAGGGCGAGATAAAAAGTATTTAGCGACTGCCGCTGTAGGTAATGGCTGCGCTTCACCATACACAATTACTTGGCGTTCCATTGGGTGCCATGGGAAGTGCAAGGAGATTTTATTATTACCTTTAAGCTCTTGTGCTTTACGTGAACCGGTATTAGTAAAAAACACAAAACCGTTATCATCTAAATGCTTTAGCAACACAATACGCTGTGAAGGCTGACCGGTTTCATCGACCGTAGCGACGACCATAGCTGTAGGATCAGGCAAGTTACTACCAACAGCATGCTCTAGCCAAGTTTCAAACTGCTTAAACGGATCATCAAGCAAGTTGTCTTCACTGAGCGCATCTTGCAAGTATTCACGACGAATATCTTCGAGTTTCATAAAATTCCCTCTAGGTTCTAGGTTCTAGGTTCTAGGTTCTAGGTTCTAGGTTCTAGGTTCTAGGTTCTAGGTTCTAGGTTCTAGGTTCTAGGTTCGTCAAAGTTTATAAGCGCTCTGTAATACGTGTCACACTTTCCTAGTGCCTAAAGCCTATTTCTTCCTAGTACCTTGTTACTTTTGTATGTGACTTAGGCTAAATAGTTTTACCAACGCAGCTAAAGCGAACTACACGCAGCAGACACTCACCTAAGTAGTTTAGTCTAAGATAAGGCGGACACTCGACTTATCCCTATGAGCATACGTAGTTGTATGTGATTAGGGTCAGTCGAGTGGACAACGCAGTATTAGATTAAAATACGGCGGTGATTACATTTGCTCCATGACTTCTATACCTAGTAAATCCAATCCTGTGCGCAGCGTATCTGCCACTAAATTACACAATACTAAACGGCTATCACGAACACTTGGCTCTACACCCTCTTTAAGTACAGGGCAAGCTTCGTAGAATGTCATGTATAGGCTAGCTAGTTCGTATAAGTAACCACATAATACGTGCGGTGTGGCTTCATTGATCATCAGATCAAGAACTTCTTCTAACTGCAATAATTTAAGCGCGAGGGTTTTCTCTTGCGGCTCAATAATGCTCACATCAGCCTTTAAGCTTGCAGCATCAACACCTGACTTACGGAAAATACTGCGAACACGCGTATACGCATATTGTAAGTAAGGGGCTGTTGCACCTTCAAAACTTAGCATGCTGTCCCAGTTGAATATGTAATCGCTGGTACGGTGTTTAGAAAGGTCAGCGTATTTAACCGCGCCAATACCTACTTTACGGGCAATTTCACTACGATCTTCGTCAGATAAATCTGATTCACGTTCAGCGAGTTTGGCTGCTGCACGAGTAATTGACTCTTCAAGTAAATCAGCTAATTTAACCGTACCGCCTGTACGGGTTTTAAATGGTTTGCCATCAGCGCCCATCATGGTGCCAAATGGGCAAAACTCGTAACTGGTTTCATCACGTAACAAACCGGCTTTACGCGCAGTAAGCTCTACTTGATTAAAGTGAAGGCTCTGGCGCGCATCAACAAATATCAAAATACGCTCAGCGCCTAGTTTGTTTGAACGGTAATCACACGCGGCTAAATCTGTGGTTGCATATAAGAAGCCGCCACCTGATTTTTGTACGATAAACGCTGAAGGCTCACCGTCTTTATTCGCCAGCTCATCTAAAAATACCACCTGTGCGCCTTGCGACTCTACTGCAATATTTTTATCTTTTAATAAGCTTATAATATCGTTAAGTTCACTGTTATAAGCACTCTCAGCCATAATGTCGGCAGGCGTAAGGGTTACGTTTAAACGCTTATATACTTCCTCAGAGTGCTTCACTGAAGTGGCAATAAATAGTTTCCACAGTTTTTCACAGTGTGCGTCGCCACTTTGCAGTTTAACTACGTAGTTACGTGCTTTATCGGCAAAACCTTCTTCGTCATCAAAACGCTTTTTAGCATCGCGGTAAAAAGTTTCTAAGTCAGCAAGCGCAACAGTATCTAAGTCAACACCTTGGTTAATTTGATCTTCTAAATGCGCAATCAACATACCAAACTGTGTGCCCCAATCACCCATGTGATTTTGACGAACAACGGTATCGCCTCTAAATTCAAGTGCGCGTACTACCGCATCACCAATAATAGTTGAGCGTAAATGACCTACGTGCATTTCTTTTGCAAGGTTCGGCGATGAGTAATCAACCACTACTTTTTGTGGTTTGGCGTGCTCATTTACTGCAAGTTTTGCGTGGTTATTAGCGGCTTGTACGCTTTGTGCTAAAAACTCTGGCTTTAAGTGAATATTAATAAAACCAGGGCCAGCAATTTCCGTTTTTTCGGCAATGTCGCTTACATCTAACTGATCAATAATTTTTTGCGCCAATTCACGCGGATTACTTTTCATTTTTTTAGCTGCGCCCATCGCGCCATTAATTTGGTAATCACCAAACTGTGGACGTGTGCTTTGCGTAACCGCTGGGTTAGTATCTTCTGGCAGGCCTGCAGCGGTCATAGCGGCAATGGCTTTTTCTACTAAAATAGTACGAATATTCATTATATTATTTACCTTTATAAGCCCGCCAAAGCAGGCTTTGTGTTAATTCTAGTGGCTAAGTGTTAATTCTCACGCGTGTGGTTAAATGTCACTTCAGGGTAACGCTCAGTCGACAAGTTAAGATTTACACGACTCGGTGCGATATAAGTTAAATTATCGCCACCATCGAGTGCTAAGTTGCTTTCGCACTTACGCTTAAACTCTTCAAACTTTTTAACATCATCACAGCTAACCCAGCGGGCTGTATTTACATTAACGCTTTCGTAAATTGCATCAACGTTATATTCAGCTTTTAAACGCGCTACAACCACGTCAAACTGCAACACACCTACCGCACCTACAATTAAGTCATTATTAATTAATGGTCTGAATACTTGTACTGCACCCTCTTCTGAAAGCTGTACCAATCCTTTTAATAACTGCTTTTGTTTTAATGGATCGCGCAGACGAATTCGGCGGAACAATTCAGGGGCGAAGTTTGGAATACCGCTAAACTTAATTTTTTCGCCTTGGGTAAAGGTATCACCAATTTGAATCGTACCGTGGTTATGCAAACCAATAATATCACCAGCGTAAGCATCAGCCGCACGCTCACGATCGCCTGCCATAAAGGTTACCGCATCAGAAATACTGACTTGTTTACCGATACGCACATGATTCATTTTCATGCCTTGGCTATATTTCCCCGACACAATACGCATAAAGGCAATACGGTCACGGTGCTTTGGATCCATGTTGGCCTGAATTTTAAATACAAACCCAGTGAAGTTTTCTTCTGTGGCTACAACTTGGCGGTCTTCTGTCTCACGTGGTAATGGGGTTGGCGCCCACTGAGTTAACCCATCTAAAACATGATCTACACCAAAGTTACCAAGTGCGGTACCAAAATACACAGGCGATAACTCACCCGCTAAGAATAGATCTAAATCAAATTCGTGTGATGCACCAATAACTAGCTCTAGTTCATCGCGTAACTGCGCTGCAAGTTCATCACCAATGGCTTGGTCAAGCTCAGGGTTATCGAGCCCTTTAATGCTGCGTACTTCTTGAATAGTGTGACCTTGACCTGTTTTATATAAAATGGTCTCTTCGTTATGGATATGGTAAACACCTTTAAACTCTTTACCACAGCCAATTGGCCAAGTAACAGGTGCACAGGCAATATTTAGCTCTGTTTCTACTTCGTCGAGTAGTTCCATTGGGTCGCGAATATCACGGTCACATTTATTCATAAAGGTAACAATAGGCGTGGTACGCAGGCGTGTTACTTCCATTAGCTTACGGGTACGTTCTTCTACACCTTTAGCAGCATCAATTACCATTAAACACGAATCTACCGCGGTTAAAGTTCGGTATGTATCTTCAGAGAAGTCTTCGTGTCCTGGGGTATCAAGTAAATTAACTAACGCATTGTTATATGGAAATTGCATTACAGAGGTAGTAACAGAAATTCCACGCTCTTTTTCCATTTCCATCCAATCAGACTTAGCATGCTGATTAGAGCCACGGCCTTTTACCGTTCCAGCTTTTTGAATTGCTTGTCCGAATAACAATACTTTTTCAGTGATAGTGGTTTTACCCGCATCCGGATGCGAGATGATCGCAAAGGTACGGCGTTTATTAATTTCGCTAAGGAGATTTTGGTCTGCCATTAAAAAGGTTCTTTTAGTTGATATACGGATGTATTTGTATTTTAGTATGCTGAGCTTTTAAGGCTAAAAACAAGCTAACCTCTAAAGCTCAACATACCCCAACAAGAACCCAAATTAGCTCTTGTGACGCTATCCGTTAAGTTAATCGTAATTAAAGACTATTTTCGCTGATCTTGGCTTTATAAACAATCAATGGTTGGTTATTAACGGATCTTTTTTAAGTTTGGTGTTTTCAGCGATTATTAACAATAACGCTATAAATTGCCCACTAACTTAACACCAAGCTTGAGTAATAGGGCTGTAAATCATATTATTGGTCGATTACATGGAGGATTTGATGTTGGGTAATGAAAACCAGTAAGCTAAGTATTCGATTATTATGGTATATAACTCCACTGGTTATACTGCCATTGTTATTTTTAGGGGGCTTTACGCTCACTAATGTGACCAACTCTACGCAAAAGCAGGCCGACTTGATTATGAGTCGCTTTGTAGAACAACAACAGCAAAAAGTATTCAACTATATCGATTCTTTTCATGCAACGGCTAAGTTACTCTCTGCTTCACCGGTACTAAGTGACTTTTTAGCTAAAGATTTATTTGAAGACGCCAGCTATACCTATCGCCTTGGCGCGTTAATGGACGTATTTGCCAGTTACAGTGAAGCCTACCCTGACATTATTAGTATTAACTTAGTCTCAAAAACCGGTAAAAGTGACGCCTATTACTCCAGTAATTTAACCGTAGCGCCCAAATCCTACCCATTTTTTGATCAAGTAAAACAAAGTAATTTAAGCCAGCAGCAGTTTATGGTGCAAAAAGAAGATGGCACCACTAACTTATACTTTGTGCAGCGCATATATAGCGTCGACTATTATTTAAAACGCCCACAACAATTAGGCTTTATTATTCTTAAAGTCGACCCCTCTATTTTAAACACCAGCATTTTAGAAGCCCCTTATAACAATACATTAAATTTGTTACTGGCCAACGATGGTAAAATTTTATTTAGCTCCGATTATAAAATGCGTGGCCACTATGTCAGCGAGTATGAACTAAATAAAATTAACGATTTAGCGGATATAGGTAGCTTATCAACCATTGAACTTTCAAGTGTGGATAAAATAGAGCGACTGATTTTTGCAGCCCAAATGAGTGGCGGCTACTATTATGTGTCGACCATTCCAAAAGCAGTATTGTATCAGTCAGGCAAAGCAATTAGTGTGATCACTGGGCTAATTGTAATTATTTCTGTGATCACCCTACCAATCTTAATTTTTATTGTGGTGCGTAATTTACTGCTTAACCCAATAGAATTATTAGGTGAAGCAAGTCATCGCGTTGGTGATGGCGACCTCTCTGTTACACTCCCTGCATATACTACGGATGAAGTAGGAATACTGTTTAACGACTTTAATCACATGATTAACCAAATTAAGCATTATCAACAGCAACTAGAAGAATATAAGCATCACTTAGAAGACAAAGTAGAAAGTCGGACTAAGGCGCTTGAGTCGATGAACAGTAAGCTTGAAACCGCCATCGCCCAAGCAGAACAAGCAAACCAGCTTAAAAGCCGCTTTTTAGCCAATATGAGTCATGAAATTCGCACTCCGCTTACAGCCATTATGGGATTTACAGAGCAACTACTGCATAGCGAAAAACCAACCAATGACAAACATCATTTAGGCACTATTCTACGTAACTCAAAACATTTGTTAGAGCTTATTAATAACATTCTCGATCTTTCAAAAATTGAAGCCGAAAAACTCGCGGTTGAGCAAACGCCGTTAAATGTTGTACAACTTATTCATGATGTTGAATCAATCATTAAACCTCTAGCACAAGAGAAGCAGCTGTCATTTACAATTAATTATGCACTTCCGCTACCGCATACTATTAATAGTGATATTACTCGCTTAAAACAAATACTGATTAATATTGCCAGTAATGCGGTTAAATTCACTGAGCAAGGTCAGGTTACTATAACCGCTAAATACCAAGCACCAAAAACGCTTACCTTTGTTATTGAAGATACCGGCATTGGTATGTCGTCAAACCAAATAAAACGATTATTTACGCCATTTGAGCAAGCCGATGCTACAACGACACGTCGGTTTGGTGGTACGGGGTTAGGGCTGTGTATTTCAAAAAACTTAGCTCAGTTACTAGGTGGTGATGTAAGTGTAACCAGTGAGGTGGGTGTGGGTAGTTGCTTTACCATCGATATAGATTGCCATTTGCATAATAGCCTTGGCGGCAATTTATTATTAACCGAGCATTCTCAACTAACACCAGAAAAGGATCCGCAGCTATCTTTTGCAAGCAACAGCTTTGATGCGCATATTTTGGTAGCAGAAGATAACCCCGATAATCAGTTACTGATTAAATTGCTATTACAAACATGGGGATTAGAGCCCGATATAGCCAACAATGGTGCACAAGCGGTAGAAATGGCTCTGGTAAACGACTACCAGCTTATAATCATGGATATGCAAATGCCGGTTATGGGTGGGTTAGAAGCAACTAAAATGCTCAGAGATGCGGCCTATGATGGCCCAATTATCGCTCTGACCGCGAATGTGATGAATCATGATATTGATACTTACCTTGAAGCAGGCTGTGATAAAGCGCTGGGTAAACCCATTGACAAAGACGCACTAGAAAATGTATTAGTCAGCTATTTACACCTTGAACGTGATAATCAAAACAAGTGGGATAGCTTATTGAAGAGTGAAAAGTTTCAGCAAATAAATGCTAATTATTTAGCAAGTTTACCTGATTATTTACAACAGATAAAAGCACTATATAACAGCCGTGACTGTGAGACATTACGCGCCCTTGCCCATAGTATTAAAGGCAGCGCTGGTTGTTTTAACTTTGATGAAATTTACCAAAGCGCCTCAGCGGTTGAACAAAGCTTAAAAGGCAATGATATGCCACAAAGAGAAAAACACGTTGCAGAACTTATTGCCGCAATAGAGCAAGCCATCGCTAATAAGTAATCCTTAAAAATTTAAACCCAGTGCCATGCCCATTAAAATCGCGTCTTCAAAGCCGTTTTTATTGGGTGCGTCACTGGGGTAATAATTTTTACGCACTGACATTTCAATAAAGCCTGCTCGTTCATACAAAGCAATCGCCCGTGTATTAGATTCGCGTACTTCTAAAAATAAGTTTTCGGCGCTTTGTTGCTCACCATACGCTATAAACTGCGTTAATAACTGCTGAGCAAATCCTTGTCCCTGAAAGCTTGGGGCGACACAAATATCCATTAGAGTAAAATCGGGTCCTGCTTTTTCACCAATATAAAAACCTATCATTTGCTCTTCATCGAACGCCGCTAAATTAAAATAACGTCCCTGCAAACATGATTGCATTGTTTTTAATGTCCAAGGATGTGTGTGGCAGCTGGTTTCAATGGCCATAAGCTCATTGATATTCTCACCGGTAACCGATTTAAAGTGTATCAAGGTATTCACTCATTAATGCCCATAACGCACGTTTTTGTGCACTGGACAGGGAAGAATCAGGCAAGCCTAATTGTTGCTCATTAAACTCAATAGTTGATGATTTAACAATCTTGTTAATTATTACAGGCGCAAACGCACGCTCAATATCATCTTTTAACGTATCACAGAGTGTTAACGATGAATTAGCTGACTGCTCTGACGGAGCTGGGCGAAAGTGTTGATTAAGTTCAAGCTTTTCTATACCAAAAACAGATGCGTAACGTGAATGCATAACGACTCGATGGAATTAGTAAGTTGAATAATATATGAAGTAATCAAAACGATGTAAAGAAGAAATGGCAGGGGCGGAGAGATTCGAACTCCCAACCGTCGGTTTTGGAGACCGCTGTTCTACCAATTGGAACTACGCCCCTGCAATGACGATGAATTATAAAGACCTTTTGACAAAGGTAAAGTAAAAATTCAACTTTTTGGTTTGTTTGCTTTTTAAATAAGCAAAACGGCGAATTAGCATGCTAATTTATGGTTTTTCACTTTTTAACAACTAGTATATTATTCAATCTCAATTGCTTGTAGCGTCTTAGCTCACTCAGAATAAAACTAAAGCAGTTATGATTTCAAACTTGCCATTGCGTAATTGCCTGTAGACACTTAAGTTTTATTTACTTTTAACTTTTTCAGCTCCTCTGTAATACTCAAAAGTGTTAGTGGCTTAGGCAAAACCGCATTCGCGCCACACGCAATTAAGCGTTCAGCTTCACTGCCAACTGTGGCGCCTGTTACGCCAATAATGGGATTAGCAAAGCCTTGCTCACGAAGTTTGGCAGTTAGCTCATAGCCATCACAATTTGGCATCATGATATCCGTGATGACTAAATCAAAATCGCCTGAGCTTGCCTGATTTAAACCAATAATACCATCCTCTGCTTCAGTCACTATCGCGCCATTTTGGGTAAGGATCTTACTGGCTATCATACGCAGCATAGGTGTATCTTCGACTAGCAGTATTTTTAGGTTTTGCAGTAATTCGAAATCATCCACTTTTATTGAGGCTGCATCATGCTCATCAACACTATGCAAAACAAAGACGAACTCAAAATTAGCGCCACCGTTTTCGCTACTAATATAACTTAAATCTCCATCCTCCAAAGTGTTAGCTATTTGCTTGCAGATATTAAGCCCCAGCCCAGTACCTTCACTCAATGTATCGCCACGTTCAAATGCATTAAACATCTTATCTCGAAATTTAACATCAATACCTTTACCATCATCAATAACATTAATACGATAATGGGTTTTATCATGGCTTAAGGATTCGGCTGATTTCATTACAGTAACTGTGCTGCCACCACTATGTAATATCGCATTCTTAATTAAGTTCTGAATAATTTGGAAGATAGCTTTAGTGGAGCCTATATGATGCTCTGTAACTGCTTTTTTTGCTGAGAAGTTAATAGTAAAATTATACTTTTCGGCTAAAGGCTTTACTCCTTCGATCGCCCGTTCAACGGTATCATGAACCGATATAGTTTCATTATTCTTGTACACAGCTAAGGTAGCACTACTAGAGGACGTCTTCATATCATCCAACACACATAGTAAGTGGCTGGATAACCGCTGCAACTCTAAAATATTTTTCGAACAGTTTTGCTCAAGCTCAATATCTATTAGCATTTTTATGGTTGCAGCGGGTGTTCGCAACTCATGCCCAATGACTCCATATATTCGTTCATTTGTATCTAATTGCAATTGAGTTTTATCGACTAATGCTTGATAACTACTAAGAAGGTAATAAATTAAGATGGAAAGAACGATAGTGCTAAACACAACGCGTACCACAATCGCCGTGGTTTGGGGCTCACCATTGGCAAGTAACATTAATGGCGTAATATTTAAGATACACATGCAGATAATACGCGTTTGACCCTTTAGGACGAGCACTAACACCACCACAAACAGCGGAGCTAAACTAGCTGGGACAACACCATTTACCAAAATAATAAAGGGAAAAGCCAAGGTAATCAAAATAGCCAATAGAGTTAACAAGCGTTGTCGAATTTTTTTAAAGGTAATAGCGCTTAATGCACATAACTCCCACACAGCAATTATCATTAATGACACTGTTTTATTCGGCAACTCAAGTATAAATAAGCTAGCTGCAGTTAACAATCCACCCACACACAACAACCAAAGGATGAAAAGTTGCATTTGCTCTTCGAACCTATTTACCGCTGACTCATCAGTTCTCACAAAACCCCTCATTACCCTATATCAAATTGCGACCTAATAAGAACCTATCAAAGGTTTAGGATGGTATTTAACAATCCCCCTCCTCCAATAAAAACGCTTTTACTCTTCCCCTGTATTAATACATTTTTTTTATTAATTTTTAGCTAGTTGCAACGGGAGAGCTTAAACTGCAAATAGGGACAAAATTATATTCTCATACCTGAGTTGTTTGATTTTATTTATAGTATAGAACTGTTTTTTAATTTAGCAGCTCTTTTTACAATGTCTATAACCGCAGTTTACTGAGCTTATTTAATGCTATGAAAGTTTAAATTGTTATTTTTACGCTGCTACAAGCGTGACTTTTTTGATAAGGTTTTGCTTAGAGGTGTTTAGCTGGGTGTTTTTGTGGTTGGATGGTGATTAAAAAGTTGAGCTCAATAAGAAAAAAGCAAGCCATTAAATTAATGGCTTGCAGCATACAATTATTCCCACTCGATAGTTGCAGGTGGTTTACCTGAAATATCATAAACAACACGTGAGATACCGTCGATTTCATTAATGATACGGTTTGAAACCACACCTAAGAACTCATACGGTAAATGTGACCAACGCGCAGTCATAAAGTCGATGGTTTCTACACAACGAAGTGAAACAACCCAATCATACTTACGTGCATCACCCATAACCCCTACCGACTTAACCGGTAAGAATACAGTAAACGCTTGGCTTACTTTATGGTAAAGCTCTGCTTTGTGAAGCTCTTCAATGAAAATAGCATCAGCGCGGCGAAGTAAATCACAGTACTCTTTTTTGATTTCGCCAAGTACACGCACACCTAAACCTGGCCCTGGGAATGGGTGGCGGTAAAGCATGTCGTACGGTAAACCTAGCTCTAAACCAATTTTACGTACTTCATCCTTAAATAACTCACGTAATGGCTCTACTAAGCCCATTTGCATATCATCTGGTAAGCCGCCCACATTATGGTGCGATTTAATTACGTGTGCTTTACCAGTCGCTGAAGCTGCTGATTCGATTACGTCAGGGTAAATTGTACCTTGGCCTAACCATTTTGCGTTTTTAAGCTTTTTAGCTTGCTCATCAAATACGTTAATAAACGTATGGCCAATGGCTTTACGCTTATCTTCTGGGTCTGATTTACCTGCTAAGTCATTTAAAAATTGATCTTCGGCATCTACTTTAACAATGTTTAAGCCAAACTTATTGCCAAACATATCCATAACTTGCTGGCCTTCGTTTAAACGAAGTAGCCCGTTATCAACAAATACACAGGTTAATCGTTCACCAATAGCACGGTGAATAAGCATAGCTACAACCGATGAATCTACACCGCCTGATAAGCCTAAAATAACTTCGTCGTCGCCTACTGTTTCTTTGATACGCTCAATGGCGTCATCAATGATTTTTGCCGGCGTCCATAATTTTTCACAACCACAAATATCAATAGCAAAACGCTCTAGTAAACGTTGACCTTGATGTGTGTGTGTTACTTCTGGGTGAAATTGTACGCCGTAAAAGCGCTTTTCTTCGTTAGACATTGCCGCATGTGGACAAGTAGATGTTTTGGCTGTGGTATTAAAAGTATCTGGAATTTCCATTACTTTATCACCGTGGCTCATCCACACATCTAGTACACCATTACCGCCATCAGTAATATGATCTTCAATGGCATCAAATAATGCACAGTTACCCACTTTTTCAACTTGTGCGTAACCAAATTCTTTTTTATCTGAGCTGTGTACACGGCCGCCAAGCTGCGTTGCCATAGTTTGCATACCGTAACAAATACCCAATACTGGTACACCAGCATCAAATACATACTCAGGAGCACGCGGGCTGTTTTCAAGCGTAGTTGATTCTGGGCCACCAGAAAGGATAATACCTTGTGGGTTAAACTCGCGAATTTGCTCTTCGGTTACATCCCAAGCCCAAAGCTCACAATAAACACCAATTTCGCGTACGCGACGGGCGATTAACTGCGTGTATTGTGAACCAAAATCTAAAATGAGGATTCGTGAATCGTGAATGTCTTTGCTCATGAAGTATCTCGTAAAGTCAGGTGCTAAACGCCACCAGCTTAAGCTGTGTGACTATATTAGGGCTAACAAAGGTTAGCCCACTTATTTCATGTTGTTAAGGCTGATTAGCCTAAACGGTAGTTCGGTGCTTCTTTAGTGATTTGCACATCATGAACATGCGACTCACCCATACCAGCAGAAGTTACACGTACAAACTGTGGTTTAGTGTTTAACTCTTCAATTGTGGCACAACCGGTTAAGCCCATTGCACTGCGAAGACCACCCACTTGTTGATGAATAATTGTCGCAATTGGCCCTTTATAAGCAACACGACCTTCAATACCTTCAGGTACTAACTTGTCAGCTTGGTTTGATTTTTGGAAGTAGCGATCTGATGACCCTTCTTTTTGATCCATCGCTCCTAGGCTACCCATACCACGGTAAGACTTGTAGTAGCGACCTTGATAAAGTTCAACTTCACCTGGTGCTTCTTCAGTACCCGCAAGCATAGAGCCAACCATTACACACGATGCACCCGCAACCAATGCTTTTACAATATCACCAGAAAAACGAATACCGCCATCGGCAATCACTGGAATATCGCGACCTTTAAGGCCTTCAACCGCATCTGAAATGGCTGTTATTTGTGGTACACCACAACCAGTAACAATACGTGTAGTACAAATAGAGCCTGGGCCGATACCTACTTTAACAGCATCAACACCGGCATCTGCAAGGGCAATAGCACCTTCGGCAGTTGCCACGTTACCCGCAACAATTTGTAAATCAGGGTAAGCTTGACGAGTCGCTGCAACACGGTCAATAACACCTTGTGAGTGGCCATGAGAAGTATCGATTAGTAGTACATCAACACCGGCTTCAACTAATGCAGCAATACGCTCATCAGTACCTGCGCCAACACCTACAGCAGCACCTACACGTAAACGACCTTGCTCGTCTTTACACGCGTCTGGTTTGTCTTGTGCTTTTTGGTAATCTTTTACGGTGATCATGCCTTTAAGTTTAAACGCATCATCAACCACAAGAATCTTCTCAATGCGGTGTTCGTGCATTAAGCTTAAGATATCTTCGCGAGCAGTTCCCTCTTTAACCGTTACTAGGTTTTCTTTTTTCGTCATCACTGTTGAAACCGGCTGTTCAAGCTTAGTTTCAAAGCGCATATCACGACTAGTTACAATACCTACAAGGTTATTTTCGCTATCGGTGACCGGAAAACCTGAGAATCCCTTTTCCTGAGACAATTCAACAGCATCTGCAATAGTCAGATCGGCAGTAACTGTAACAGGGTATGAAACAATACCTGCTTCATAGGTTTTAACTTTACGAACATTTTTCGCTTGTTCTGCAATGGTCATGTTTTTATGAATAAAACCAAGACCACCTTCCTGCGCGAGGGCAATAGCTAAACGAGCTTCAGTAACAGTATCCATAGATGCTGAAATGAGCGGCAAGTTAAGTTTGATACCACGCGTTAAGCGAGTTGAAATATTTGCCGTATGTGGCAAAACAGTAGAATGACCAGGTACTAAAAGTACGTCATCAAAGGTAAGAGCTTCTTTAGCGATTCTAAGCATTTTGGCAACTTCTCACATGTGGATCTAAGATAAGGAATTGCGGCCAAATTTTAACAGCGTTGTAGGCACTAGTAAATAATATTTTGTATTTATTTATGATAAGCTAGATTTATAAATGTTTTTTGGTAGTTTTTATGTTTTCTAAGCCCTCGCAAACGGTTTATACCGTATCTCGCCTTAATCGTGAAATACGTGCCTTACTTGAACAAGGTTTTGCGTCTTTAATACTCACAGGTGAAATTTCTAACTTTATTGCGCCTGCTTCTGGGCATTGGTATTTTTCGTTAAAAGACGATAAAGCGCAAATTAAAGCCGCCATGTGGCGAGGCAATAATCGCAACCAAAGTTACCGACCAATTAACGGCGCACAAGTAACCGTTAAAGCACGTGTATCGTTGTACGAACCCCGTGGTGACTACCAGCTTATTGTTGAACATATGGAGCCTGCCGGCGAAGGGCAACTTAAGCAAGAGTTTGACGCGCTAAAAATGCGTTTGGCTGCAGAGGGCTTATTTAGCTCCGCTTATAAAAAACCCCTACCCCAAAACATAAATCGCATAGGGGTGATCACCTCACCTACAGGCGCCGCAATTAAAGATATTTTAACAGTACTAAAACGTCGTGCGCCGCAATTAGAAGTCGTTATTTACCCTGCGATGGTGCAAGGCAAAGAAGCGCATGGCCATTTGATAAAGCAAATAGAGCTGGCAAATTTACGTAATGAGGTCGATGTTATCATACTCGGGCGCGGCGGTGGTTCATTAGAGGATTTATGGTGCTTTAACCATGAACACCTTGCTCGTGCTATTTATCAAAGCGCACTACCCATTGTGAGCGCTGTTGGCCATGAAATAGACACCACAATTAGCGATTATGTCGCTGATGTACGCGCAGCAACCCCTTCTGCAGCCGCAGAGCTCGTAAGCCCCAATACACAAGAGCTGCATAATAGGGTTAATCAGTTAATTAATCGTTTAGCGAATGCATTTAAACACGACATTGCCGATAAACGCGCACTAGCCATACAGTTGCAGCATCGCTTAAATTTATGCCACCCGCGCAATCAGCTAAACCAAAAATCACAACGCTTAGATGAATTGAGTATTGCACTACAACAGGCAATGCGTCAGCGTTTATACCAGCAAGAACGCGTGTTAGCTAATTTAACACCCAGACTAATGCGCCAATCACCAGATAAAAAGCTCGCACAAGCAAGCCATCTGTTAGCCCAGCTACATGCAAGGTTACACCAAGCTATGCAGCAGCAACTACAACACGCAAATAATAATCTTGCCTTACAAGCAAGTCGGCTTGATTCGGTCAGCCCACTTAATGTATTGGCGCGCGGTTACAGCATAACGAAAACGGCGCAAAATAAAGTGGTTAAATCAGTGGAAGATGTAAAAGTGGGTGATGTGTTGATCACTGAGTTAGTAGATGGCCAGGTTATTTCAAAGGTAGAAGCTTAGCCATATTGCTAAGCGCTAGCCTTGCGTACTAACAGTAAACTCAATACGGGCATCGTTAGATTGAGATGCACTGAGTTTAAATTGCTGCCACCAAGGTTCAAGATGAAGCTTATCGTTTAGCTCGCGCCATAATTTAGCTCCATAATTAACGGCATGTTGGTTAATGGTAAGCTCAAACTTACAAATTGTTTGCTTACACTTTAGCGCTGTAAGCTCAGCGCTATCTGCAAACTCATTAATAATTAAAAAGTCAGTTAACGCGACTTCAAGCTCGTAACTCCATTCGAGATTATCAGCCTCTTGTTCAAACTGTATTGCGAGCTCATCATCAAGCTCTACACTTTCTGATTGATTTAACTTTAACTGTTGTTGAGACTGCTTAAGCTGGATTGATTTTTTTTCAAGCCGCTGATTAAGCTCAACCACATGTTGTGCTAGCTGAGTTTGTTGATCAGCCACTTGGGCTTTATTAACCTGCACTAGGCCTTGCAAAGTAGTTGGCTGGTTATTGACTTGAGTGTTAGCCGAAGAGATTACAGCTTGTTTGGGCGCTGAGGAAACACGAGTGGAATCTTTAAAAAACAAAAAGTAACCACTTGCTAACGCCACGCCTGAAGAAAAACAGAGCAGCATAGCCACAAGGTTACTTTTATATATCATTTCTAGGTACTCAAAAATTAAAGCATTGCACTGGTGTGCGATTCGTTTTCTGGCTCGGGGTATTCTAAAAAGTTTTGGTTCATACTTTCTGCCGGGCACTCACAATCAGGACGACCAATAATTTTTGCAGGTACGCCAACAGCAGTTGTGTGAGGTGGTACAGGGCTTAATACCACTGAACCTGCGCCAATACGTGCGCCCTCGCCCACTTCAATATTACCCAACACTTTAGCACCCGCACCAATAAGTACGCCCGCTCTAATTTTAGGATGGCGATCGCCTTGCTCGTTACCCGTACCACCTAATGTAACCGATTGTAATATAGATACGTTATCTTCAATTACGGCGGTTTCACCAATAACAATACCAGTGGCATGGTCAAACATGATGCCTTGGCCTACTTTACAGGCAGGGTGAATATCAACCCCAAACACCTCTGAGGTACGGCTTTGAATAAAGCGTGCAAGCTCTTTACGGTTTTGTTGCCATAAGCAGTTAGCTAAGCGATGCGCTTGTATCGCATGAAACCCTTTTAAATTTAAAATCACAGTAAGGTAGGTTTCGGCTGCAGGGTCACGATCTTTTACTGCTTTAATATCATGAGCAACATGTGTCAGCATGCGGTCACACTTTACAAAAGCTTGGTCAAATAACTCACGGATTGTAAAAGCAGAAACCACAGCATCAGCTAGTTTATTAGCAACAATAAAACTCAATGCCGACCCTAAGCACTCATGATTTAAAATACACGAATACACATGGCTCGCTAAAAGGGGTTCACGAGTTACTACTTCATTTGCTTCACTACGAAGCTGTTGCCAAATTTCATGACGCATAATAATGCCTTAAGTTAGTACAAAGAGCCTACCGCCAATTCTAACGGATTTAGCCGCCTAGGTGTTAATCCCTTCGTTATTTGTTCTAGTTATTAGATATAACTAGGGTTTAGATTACTTTTTCAAAGCCATACTATATGACAGCTAGGCAGGTTTAACCATTTGTGCAAAAATAAAATAAGTTAATAAAAATCAGTAAATAACAACATATGACAGCACGTGTGTCATGTGCCAAAATAGCCACTGGCGTACTGCTGACGGCGTAAAAAATAATAACAAACGCTAAATTAGCATCATCAACTCAACAAGGATAACGATGATGAAAAACGACATATTAAATACAAAAAAATTAGGCTATAAATTTTACTTTCAAGATGGCGATAACCAAATAGCCTGTTTTGGAAGCTACTTTACAGGTAAAGAAGAAGTCTATATTAACGATGACTTAGTTAGCAGTAGACGCAGTGTTAATATAAAAAGCTCACACACATTTGATTTTGAAAACTCGCAGTACCAAGTGAAGTTTGACATGCTCAATATACTGACAGGGCGACTTGAATGCACTCTTTACAAAGATCAAGAAGTGCTTGCTAAGCAAGTTCAAAGTAGTCTTCCTAGCGATCCTAAAAAAGCGGCTTTATTTATTCTAGGCTGTGCATTAGGTGGTGCAGTATTTGGCTATACCACTGCAGCAGTAATGGAACTATTTGTAGGGAAACTTTAACATGCAATTAAACCCTACAACGGTAAAGTCGCTCAGGCACACATTCGATTGGACACAACAACAGCTTGCCGATGCCTGCGATGTAAGCTTACGAACCATTCAACGAGTAGAAAAAGAAGGTGCAGCCTCAAAAGAAACCACCATGGCCTTATGTGCGGTATTTGAAGTACGCCAAGGTGAGCTTATTAAGCTTGATGAAAACAACCAAAATGATGCCAATAACAGTCCATCTAAAAGTTTTATTGCAGGTTTGATTATTAGCTCTGTTATTAGTTTTGCTCTTGGTGCAGCCTCAGTACTTTTAGTAAGTAACTAGTATTTAAAACCTAAAATATAAAAATGCCCCAATGCTTACGGCACAGGGGCATTTTTTAATACTTAAAAACTTAAATTATTGAAATACTTTATCCACCTTTACTACTTCAATATTTTTTGCAGGAATTGCCAGTTTATAATCAGCAATTACCTTATCTTCAGCCACTAACTCGGCAGGCTTATCGGTGTTATACACCATAGGCGAGGTTTGCATAGTTGCTAAACGTTTTTGCATATCTTCACCATCACCGGTAACAAACACATAGTGAATATTCTCGGTTTGTAGATTGTCTTTAATCACTCGATTTACATCGTCAACAGTCAATGTTTTAAGCTTGTTTGTTACGTAGTTTACAAAACTATCGGTGTTATAAAACTCGCTATCTAGCGCATAACCTAACTGGCGATTTTGACTAGCAACCATTTGTGGCACAAAGTTAATTAAAAAGTTACGTGTAGCTTCAAAATCTGCCTCAGTCATACCATTTTTAATTAGCTTATCTAGCTCAAATAATGCGGTACGGGTTGCAAAATGCGCATCGTTGTTTGAGCGCAGTGGACGCAGCCACACTTGGAATATTTGCTCAGAGCGCCCTAAGTTTGCATCCGGTTTAGTTTGAAACATACCTCTAGGGAAGTATTCAATGTAGGCGTAATCACCATAGTTCATACCACGCGTTTGACGAATACGTTCGTACAAGTAACTGTTAGAACTACGATGCTCACCAAAGTACGAGCGCACTAACCACAGGGCGGTCCAGTCTTCGCTGCTACGAATGGTATCAATAGGAAAGCCAAACGATACAGCTGTTGATTGCGCTGACTTTTCAACAATCGTTGCATGATGACCTTTAAGCTCTGGCGCATCAGGGATTGTTAAGCGGCTTTGCTCACCTTTAGGGAGCGTCGCTAAGTCAGTTAACATCTGTGCTTTGAGTTTTTCAGGGACTGCACCAATTAAACCCACAGTAAGTTTAGCTTGTGTAAGTTCAGCATTATAAAACGCTTTAACATCATCAAGGGTCAGCGCTTCTAAATCTGATAAGTCACCGTAGTTATAGCTTTCATAAGGGTGCCCCTTATAAAGCACACTGTAGAGCACTTCTTTACCCAACTCTTCATCATTAGAAGCTTTTAAGCCCGATTTAATGCCATCGATCATTTCTTTTTTCAGACGTTTTAAGTCATCTTCTCTAAAGCCTGGGTTTAGAAGCTGCTCACTCACTAAAGCATACCACTGGGCTGCATTATCTTTATGGATACGCCCTTGGAACGACAGCATTTCTTTATCTATTTGATAACCAAAACTACCCGCAAGCGGGTACATTGCTTTTTTGATTTCTTTGTAACTCATTGACGTTGAGCCACCTTGCGCTAGCATTGCGGCAGTTAAAGCCGCCACGCCTTTTTTACCCTGCGGATCGGCAGCCGCACCGGTATTAAATAATAAGTTAATATCGATTAACGGCGAGCTATTAGTTTTATCCAGCACTTTAAAGATAGGCTTACTCGGTGCTTGCTGATACTTAGCTACCAAGGCATCTAAGTCGCTTTCTTGTTCAAAACCAGGGGCTTTATCAAGTGCCGACATAGTAACTGTGGTGCGGGCATTATCAACAAAATACTTATTTGCAACGGCTCTAATATCTTCGCTAGTGATATTGTCTGCCGATTTATACAACTGATTAATCACCTCAGGATCGCGCTCAAAATGCATATAGCTGGCAAGTGTAGAGGCAATCGACTGCGATGAATCTAAACCATTTATAAAACTGTATTTAAGGTTAGACTTTAAATCGCTGAGTTTTTGGCTATCCACCAACTCAGTACGCGCTTTGGCATACGTACGGTTAATGGCATCACGCACTGTGGCTAAATCATCGGCATTTTCAACTTTTACAAATACATGCAGTAACCCTGGATCTTTTGTCTCTGGGTTATAGGTAAACATTTGACTCGCAATTTGCTTTTCTACTACCAGCTCTTGGTAAATATCTGAATTGCTAGAAAAATAAAGCTGCGAGAGTAAATCTAATGCGGCTCTGTCTTTTTTCTGTGGCTCCCATGCGGCCCCTTTATACGACACAAGTAACCAATGGCCAGGTAATCCCTCGTTTTGCTCATGCACATATTTTAGCGCTTGCTGAGTTGGCTCTTTAGGAATATCAGCAACATAGTCGCCTTTTTGCCAGTTACCCCAGTGTTTTTTAACCATCGCCATGGTCTCTTTTGGATCAACATCACCAACAATCACAAGCGATACATATTCAGGCTTATAAAACTTATCAAAAAATTCTTTACCGTAGGCCATTTGATCTGGCATAGCTTCAATGTCTTCAAAAAAGCCCATTGTAGTGTGTTTATAGGTATGTTTTTCGAACGCTTCTTGGCGTACCGCACTTAATAATTTACGAATTGGACTGGCGTTATTTTTTAAGTACTCGCCTTTAACCGTTAGCGCTTCCGTTCTAAATTGTTCTTCGGTGTAGCTTAGGTTTTGAAAAATATCAGCTTCAATCTCAAGTACTTTATCAAGATGCTGCTTTGAAAAATTTAAGTGGTAGTTAGTGTAATCGTTAGTTGTATAGGCGCGGTTATCAACCCCTGAATTTTTTAAAATATCTGAATACACATCTTGCGGAAACTTTTCAGAGCCTTTAAACATCATATGTTCAAAAAAGTGAGCAAAACCAGTTTTACCTGCTTCCACTTCATTACGCGAGCCAACAGATACAGGTATTTGTAGCGATACTACATCTGGGTAATCGGTTTTAACTACCATCACACGTAGGCCGTTATCTAGCTCTTCTATTAGGTAATCTTGTGAAAAAACACGCTCATCTGCTTTATTAACTTGTTCTTGTTGGGCTGCTGTTTGCGTGTTTTGACTTTGCTGCATAGCACAACCTGTTAAGGCCAGCGATACCGCTAGGCTAGTTGCCAATAATTTAAATTTCATTGTTATCCCTTTTTAAATTGAGCAATTTTAAAACATTTACCAAACTAAGTATGCCGTAAAGTAATTAAATATAAGAGCCCTAAGCCTATTAATTATGTAAACAACTGTGTCAGTTATTTACTCTTTTCAGATTTAACTATGAAAATAATTCACGTTAGTTGAGAAACTTTCAATAAATAAATCTATCTAGACGTCTAAATGGCTGCTATATTAAATCCATCATCACAAATTAAGCTGGAATGAGGATTATGGCTTTATCACTTCAAGAAAAAATACAGGACACCAACCAAGGTGTTTACCTAATTGGCACAACACCGCCAAAAATTGGGACTGATAAAGCGCAATTAAAAGTCATTGCCGAAAAGTTATTAGGCCGTTTACACGAAATTGAATATGACGGTGTGATTATTTATGACATTCAAGATGAAAGCAGTCGTACAGAGCAAGCGCGTCCATTTGCATTTAAGCAAACAGTTGATCCGCGCGAGTACAGTCAACTTTTACGAGGCTTATCTGATCTTGATGTAATTACTTATAAAAGTGTAGCTCAGCGCGGTGTGAGTGAGTTTAAAGCGTGGTTAGATGAAACTAAAAATGACTACGATTTAAAAAACGTGGTGTTAGTGGGCAGCCCATCATCAGCCGGTGATATAAAGCTGAGCTTACCGAATGCCTACAAAACTCTGGCAGAGCAGTCTGAAGACTTCTTTTTAGGTGGCGTAACCATTGCTGAACGCCATGCCAATAAGCGCAACGAGCACCAACGCTTAATAGAAAAAACAGCACAAGGGTGCCAGTTTTTTATCTCTCAAGCCGTTTACAACGCACAAGCAACCATAGATTTAATAACCAGTTATGCGCGCACATGCAAAGCACAAGGCCTGACACCTAATCGGATTATATTAACCTTTACGCCTTGTGGTGGTGAAAAAACCTTAGAGTTTATGCAGTGGCTAGGTATCTCAGTGCCAGAGGCAACTAAATGGCGCATGCTTGATTCGGAAAATACATTAAGCGAATCGGTGCGTATTTGTCGCGAAAACCTCGACTCGATTTTAAAAAGCTGTGCGCACTTAGGTGTGCCGCTGGGTTTAAATATTGAAAGCTTAACCAACCGTAAAGAAGAAATAGACGCATCAATTAACTTATACCGTTTATTAAAAGCAACAATGGAACTCAACCTTGCGGAGAAACTAATAGCTTAATTGCGGGGTTCGGGGTTCGGGGTTCGGGGTTCGGGGTTCGGGGTTCGGGGTTCGGGGTTCGGGGT
>NZ_LKGQ01000021.1:0-66141 GCF_001401785.1 Pseudoalteromonas sp. P1-16-1b
GTGGAGAGATAGGGATTTGAACCCTAGAGGGGCTATAAACCCCTGCCGGTTTTCAAGACCGGTGCATTCGACCACTCTGCCATCTCTCCACGTCGTGATGCAGGATAATACTTAGGAGAGTAGTCTGTGTAAATAGCAAAAAGATCGTTTGCTTAAAAAGTGAGCGTAAATGCGGTTTTTTTTATAAATAATGAAGATTTAAGGTGATTTTTAGCTATGAGGTGGCTGGCAGCAAACAGGAGGAGCTAAAGAAGAGTCTTCATTAGAGGTTGGGTGTTTGCTGCAACAATACAAAATCATGGTTGGGTGATTATTTGTATTGAATTGCACCGCCAAGTGCTAATTTTTTTCCGTAACGGTTAAGTTTAGCTAGCATTTTTGCTTTGCGATTAGTTGGCTTAACGGCAACGTGAGTTGTGGCTGTTTGGTTAAGTGTATTAATTGGGTTCATTTTATTCGCTCCATGGTTGTGTCTGTTGAAAACATGTGCATTTTGCACGCAGGGTGGTTAAAAATAAAGCGATAAAAATTACTGGTGAAGTATTAGTTTTTTTAATCCGAAACCGTTTTATTAATTTGTCGTTCAACTACTGGTTTATTATTTTTTGTATAATTATTCATCTGGGTTCATTGCTATGTCGCTTTTATATGGGGTTTTTTCGGTTTTTTTGAGTTTAAACTGTTTATAAAAAGAGTTTTTTGAATATTTATTCAGATTAAATTATTTTGTATTGGTTGGGCTTAACTTTGCTTTATTCAAAGATTTAACATGTTATTTATAGGTGGTTAATTATTTATCAGATAAGAGCAGTAAATAAACGATAAAAATAGTGTTGCGAGGTTTTTAAATTATAAAAAAAGTGCCTAGGTTACTAGGCACTTTGGAGTTAGTTGCGTTTTAAAACGCTTCTAACTGGGGAACGTACCATCTCATGAATATAAATCTAAAAAGATGGGTTTAATTATGTTTGCAATTTGGGCTTACAATCATCAGCTTGGGTGGCATTTTAACTATTCTAGAGCGAAGCGAAGATTATACTTTGGTTTGTATTTTACTATGAAGCCACAAAACAATGCTGCACAGCAAGAGTAGATCCGCTCAACAGTCTATTATTTGAGTTAAATGGTTTTAAATAGGGTATAAAAGGCAAAATGCGGCATAGCTTAAAAGCAAATGCCGCAAAGGGAGATTAATGCGGGGTATTATTCTATTAGTGCTGTTTAATAGTAAATAGCTCATAGCCTTTTAATGCAGGAACTTGAGCGGTTAGTTGCGTTTCTTGTTGTGCTATTTCAACAAAATCATCACATAATGAATTTGCACGCTTTTCAAGTGTTTTGGCATGCAGCTCTACTTTTTCTTCTATTTGTGCGCCCATATTTTCCATGCGCTCTTCAAATGCTTGCATGTCACCGCCTGAACTCATTAACTCAGAGCCCAATGCCACTAAAATGCTGCCCATTGATTCCATTACTGCTGATTCAACTGCTGTTTCTATTTGCTTTTCAAACTGCTGTTCAAAGTTTTCACCAAATTGAGTAAAGCTTTGTTGACCCATTACAAAAGTACCTTGCTGATAAAAGGTGCTTTCAACCTCTTGATGAATATCGTCCATTAAGGCTGAAATATTATCGAGGCCGTTAATATTAAACGCATTTGCAACTTCTTCTAATGCTACACCTGCAATTTTAACCCCTTCAAGGGCAATATTGGCTACTTCAGGTAATTGCACGCGTAAATTGTCTGTGTAGTCGGTCATTGCTTGGCGCTGTGCACTATTTAATGCTACTTGCTCGCCATTGATAGACAGCTCACCTTCAGCGGTAAATAGCATGTGCTGATTATTGGCTTTAAAAATTTCTAATTCATTAGGTTTGATGCGCACATCGTTCTTAAATTCAACGTTACATTCATCGTTACTAAATGAAATTGAAGAGTCGCTAGTATTGTGAGCCATTGCTACTGGAGCGCACATTATCGCGCTAACTAATAATAATTTTTTCATGTTTATTCTCTGCTTTTTGCTGATGATAATTAACTTATAACAAGTTTGATGCCAATTATTTTTAATGTTTTAAAACAATGGCTTGAGATTTTTTGAATGCTTTAAAGTCGAAAGTGTACTCATTGAAAATACTAAAATATGGTCAAAATAACCAACAATTAAATGCTAATAAATAAAATTTATCGATACGATAAAAAACTCTCACTTTCCACAATTCAAATTTAACGCTATTTATTCACAATACTGACACAGAGACTATTTAGGATAGCTATGTGGCTTTATTTTGACGTAAATTTGTACAGCTAATTTATGTTGAACATTTTAATTTCACCAATTATCGCGATATAGAAATCCGTAATTGGTCTCAAACACTTTATGGAGTGGGTTGTGGGTAAGACATTTAGTTACGATGCGCTAGATGATGATTTTGTTGAAGACGAATACGAAATGGTCGGGCGTAATCAACACGACAAGAAAAAGCAAAAGGTGAAAAGAAAGTTAGAGGATTACCTTGAGCAAAAACGCTTGCGTAAAAATCTAGGTGAAGATGACTTAAACGATTATATTGATTAAGCTCTCGCTAGTACAAATAAGCGTTACAGTTTGTAATAAAGAGGCTTTGTGCCTCTTTATAGTTTTTTGGGGTTAAGCCTTAGCTGCAAGCAGAGCTTTTTCAATTACTTTTTCTAGTTTTTCAGGTTTAGTAATAGGTGCAAAGCGCTTAATAGGTGTACCATCTGCCGCTACTAAAAACTTAGTGAAGTTCCACTTAATTTTTCGGGTTAAAAACCCCGGTAGTACAGACTTTAAATAGCGGAAAACAGAATCTGTATGCTGGCCATTTACATTCACTTTTTCTGCGATTAAAAAACTAACCCCGTAATTTATTAAACAACCTTGCGCTATTTGCTCAGCGTCGCCGGGCTCTTGTTGACCAAATTGGTTACATGGAAAGCCTATAATGATCAAACCTTGGCTTGCATACTTTTCATGTAATGCTTGCAATGACTGATATTGATAAGTTAATCCACATTCACTTGCGGTATTTACGATTAATACAACTTTACCTTCAAACTCTTTAAAGTCGATTGGCTGGCCTTGTAGGCTGGTAGTCTTTAGTTGATGGAATGGGTGCATATAAATACGCTTATTATTTGTTTATTTTGCATAGTCTAACCCTTGCGTGATGATCTACAAAGTCTAAGTCACTTTTACAGCGCTTACTGCTAATTTAAAATTAAAAATAGCCCCATACCGGCCAAGGTCGTTAAGTAAATATTATGCGTTTTGTAAGCAACAACAATAGCGACTATGGCAGCACTGAGATAAGGGTTCTGCCAGTTTAGATTAATACCTTCGTCATTTATAAATACAATTGGCACCCAAATCGCCGTTAGTACCGCAGGTGCACTAAAGCTCAAAAACTGTTGCATTTTAGGCCCTACTTTAAATGGCAAGGCGCGGTGTAAGAATAAATAGCGAGTAAAAAAAGTAATACATGCCATTAGTAAAATAGTGGTCATCATTTTTTGGCCCCCTTATTTTGCACTAATCTGGTAACAGCGTAACCTGCGCTCATTGCTAGAAGCGCAGAGCATACTAACCATAATTCAAAGCCTGTGCTTTTTAATAAAGTGGCACTGATCCCTGCAACAATGACTGTAACTAGAGTAGCTAAGTTTTTAATCCCTGGAATTACTAAGGCAATAAAAGTTGCTGCAATAGCAAAATCGAGTCCTAAATTAGTGAGATCTGGAAGCATAGTACCGGCTACAATGCCAATGAGGGTCCAAATATTCCACGCAATATAAAAGCTAAAACCTGCGCTCAATGCATAAATTAAACGGGTTTTAGTACGATAGGCGCGCGGGTGGTGCGAAAAAGCAAATAGTTCATCAGTTAACACAAAGCTGACAGGCAGGCGCCATCGCATGGGTTGCTCAATCACTTTGTGACGAACTGCCAAGCCATATAAAAAATGGCGAGAGCTAATAATAAACGTGGTAAAAAGAATGGTTAGTAGAGGGGTATTACCAGCAATGAGCTCAATTGCAACCAGCTGCGCCGAGCCTGCAAATACCAGTAGCGACATGGCTTGAGTTTCAAAAGGGGTAAAGCCATTTTGTATTGCTAACGAGCCACATAAAATGCCCCAAGGAATAACCGCTAAACACAGTGGCAGCATATCTAAAAAGCCTTTTAATACTGGTTTTTTAATTGATTGCATGTGTTTTACTCTGCGCACTGGTAGAAAGACTCATCGGGATACCTTAATATTGAGAAGCTAAAATAGTTAGCGTTTTAGATGATACTTTTTTTTAGGGAAGGTGCAATGTTTAAGGTAAAAGTGTGGGATGGCTTTGTAAGAAGCTTTCATTGGTTATTAGTATTGAGTATTGCTGCGCTTTATTTTAGTGCAGAAGAGGGCATGATCGAACTTCATTTTGTGGTTGGCTTTTTTACTTTAGCGCTTATTTCAACACGAATTATATGGGGCCTATTTGGCAGTAAAACAGCAAAAATATCGGTATTACTGCACTCTCCTAAATCGGTGCTTGCTTCTTTTGCTGGCAAAAAAACAAATGAGGCGGGCCATTCTGCACCTGGTAGCTATATGGTGTTATTATTTTTTATTCTGATCATAGCGCAGCTAGTAAGCGGTCTAATGAGCAGTGATGGTATTTTAACTGATGGCCCGTTAGCGCAGTATGTATCGAGTGACACGATTGATTTGGCCAATTGGCTGCACCATATTAATTTTGATATTTTATTTTATGCGATTATTTTGCATGTTGTGGCTATTATTGCTTACAAAATTAAAGGCAAGCCTTTGGTCAAAGCAATGATCACCGGTAATAAAGCACTAGCAACAAAAAGCTCAGAGCCAGAGACAAAGTCACCATGGGTTGCATGGGTTATATTTTTGGTACTACTGGTTTTATTAATGAGTACCTGGGGAAGTGAGCATTTAAGTTATTTGCTTAGTTAAAAAAAGTGGCGCTAATACAGCGCCATTTTTGTTCTTAATACACCGTATATATTAGTCTTTGAATTGCTTATGACAATCTTTACAGCCTTTAGCCCATGCACCAAACGCTTTACCAATAACAGCTTTGTCACCGGTTTGAGCTGCTACAGCAAGTTCATCAGCATATTGTTGAAATGCTGTCGCTTTTTTCATAAAAGTATCGTTTTCAGACCATACCGCAGGAAGTGCTGATGTATCACCCTTATCAGTACCTGCGTAAAAAGCTTCCCAAGGCATTTTAGACAATGCCGCTGCGTTATTTGCACGCTGCTTAAATTGCTCTGCATCAAAAGGAATTTTACCCTTAAGCATAGCACCCATATCGCCTATTTGAACTGAAATCATAGAGAATGCAGCTTGGCGATACTCAATCGCATCACTCGGCTCTTTAAATGCAGAATTTGCAGACACGCTAAATGCGCATGTAGATAGTAACGCCCCGATAAATACTTGCTTCAATTTCACTTTACTCTACTCCTTTAAGGGTTCTTTAATTATCTTTGTATCTTAGCTCAGGCTTTAGTTCAAGGGAATGCATAGATTATTACTTTGATATTATTAATGGGCTTGAATCAGACTGATATTATTTCATGGTTTATTGTGAATATTTGTAAACACGGTGTTGCTGGTTGCTGCTTGGTTGTGTACATTCAGATGTCATAAAAATAACCAATGAAGAGCGTTTATGAAAAATAATATTTTTAAGCTGTCAGCGTTGTCTGCAGCGATAGTAATTTCGTTATCAGGATGTGGTGGCAGCGATAATGACAATAATAATAAAGTCCCTGTTGTTACTGATGTTGCACCAAAGGCAAGTGATGTCGTAGTCGTTGATTTAAAACAGTGGGTTCCAGTTACTGCTGATTTTAAAGCAAGTGATAATGATGGTGATGCACTTACTTTTAGCTTTACTGAAAATGGCGAGGAAATTACCGCGCAAGATGGTGTGTTTAAGTTTAGCCATGGAATGTTAACGGTAGATGGTAACTCGTTTACATATGTTCCTGTCTCAGGGGAAGATGCTGTTATTGACTACACAGTAACTGCAAACGGTAAAACGGCCTCTGCGAAAATTAATATTTCAGGAATTATTGGGGACCCTCTTGCAAATGAGCAGTGGCATTTAAACAATACTGGTCAGAAAGCTTACTCGCTCAGTGACGAGATGAAGCAAGGCCTAATTGATTTATACGTTAGCTTATTTGGCGATACAGAAGAACAAGCGCAAGCCGATGTTAACGCTAGTTTTGCTCAATCGGAGGCGACTGAGCTTGTAGCTGGTGAAGATATGAATGTTGTTGATGCTTATGCTCAAGGTGTTACTGGGGCAGGTGTAACGGCAGTTGTAATCGATTCAGGTATGGAAATCCGCCATGAAGATCTGATAGATAATGTATTACCAAACCGTTCTTTAAACTTAAATGCTGATGCGACTGACCGTACAGATCCTACTAGTATGTCAAACAGTGGTGATCATGGTACAAGTGTAGCTGGTTTGATTGCTGCAAAAGGTTGGAATGGTAAAGGTGGCCGTGGTGTTGCTCCTGATGCTGGTTTAATTGGTATGAATTACCTTGGTGGTGCTAAAATCCCACAAACTGAGTTAATGGTGCATGGTTTCCCTGGAAGCGGCATTAGCACAACAGAAAATATTTCTGCATTTAACCGTAGTTATGGCATAACTTTCCCAACATTTATTGCTTATTCAGAACTAGATGAAGCTATTGAGTCATACCCAAACCTAAATCTGCGAGATGGTAAGGGTGCACTTAATATGAAATCGAGTGGTAACTCTTTTGTTGATGGCGGAGATGAAGGCTCACTATGTGAAGATAATGGTGCTAACGACTTAGGTTTAACATGTTACAACGGTGCGTTTGAGCCAAGCCAAGGTCATCCTTACTATCTAAGTGTTGCTGCTGTAAATGCAAATGGTAAGCATACTAGCTACTCAACTGCAGGTGCTAACTTAATGGTTTCAGCGCCAGCTGGTGAATATGGTCGTTGGGCACCTGCAATGGTAACAACGGATCAGATGACATGTATCAACGGTTACTCAGGCTTTAATAGTGGTGCTGTTGCAAGCTTTACTCAAGCATATGGAGAAGAGTTTGCTATAAGCCAATTCCCATTCAACTACCCTGGTAATGAAGATAACGCAAGTTGTAACTACACATCTACATTTAACGGTACATCGTCTGCTGCGCCAAATGCATCAGGTGTAGTGTCGCTAATTCTTTCCGCTAATCCTGAACTAACTTGGCGTGATGTGCGTCATATCTTAGCATCAACAAGTACATCAATTGACGCTGAAAATGCCCCTGTGAAGTTAACTACCGCAGATGGTGAGTTTGTTGCACATGACGGTTGGGTTGAAAATGCGGCAGGTTTCAGCTTTAATAATTTATATGGCTTTGGTCGCGTAGATGCTGGTGCAGCTGTTGCCATGGCTAAATCTTATGACGCTTCATTAGGTGAGCAAGTAATTACGGATTGGAATGGTGTTGGTTCAGTGGTTGCTGAAAGTGCACTAGCTTTAGAAATTCCTGATAACAGCGCTACAGGTTTAACGCAAGAAATTGTAGTTACAGAAGAGTTAAACATTGAGGCAATGCAATTTAAGTTTGATGTAAGCAATCCTGAAATGGGCTTCGGTTTGGGTAATGGGACACAAACATCTGCTGGTAACGATTTAGCTATTGAGGTTACTTCGCCAGCAGGTACTCGAAGTGTATTACTTTCATCTAAACAAGCTTTGTTCTTCCCTGCATATAGCTTCACTAATGGCTGGAGTGTTGGTTATGTACTTAAAGATGCTGTGATGCTTTCAAATGCTTTCTACGGAGAGTCTACGAAAGGTACCTGGACAGTTCGTTTGTTAGATACAAGCGCCGACAGCTTTGCATTTAGTAGAGGCACAAATAATGCCCTAGGCGTTACTGGTATTAGTAATAATAACTCAGCAAGTGTACTTGAAGGTGTATCTCTTCGTGCATTTGGTCACGCAGGTCAAGAGTAAGGATTATAAAGATGAAAATTAAACAATTAATCGTATTAGGTGCTGCTGCGTGTATTTCGTTAGGTGCAACAGCAAACACTAGTTCAGATAAAGAGCTTCAGTTTCCTAAAAAACAAGTAGCTAAATTAAACTTTGATAATGTAGATTTTGGTTCTTATAAAGTTGAAAAAAATCTGCGTTTAGTACCATCAAGTGTAGCTTCAGATGATCATGTCGTTATGCGAAAAGGCGAGATTACAGTAGTCAGCGTAGAAACATCGTCGGATGTAGTGACTAAAGGAACATTAGTACGTAACATTTTTACTAATAACCTAACGTCACTATCAGGCAATATTACTATTCTTTTAAAAGATGGAATGAGTGCAAGTGATGTTGCTTCTGCTGCAGGTTTGAAGGTCGTATCTTTATTCCCAGGTACCAAAATAGCTGTTTTAGCTGTAAATGACGGCCAAGATATTTTAGTTGCGTCAAAACAGCTAAAAGCATCAGGCTTGATTAAAGAAGCTAAAATAGAAGTGCTTGAAACAATTTATACAGCGCAGTAATCTGTTTTAGATAAGTGAAACCCCGAGTAGCGTAATTGGCTCGGGGTTTTTTATTAATCGTTTATATCAATATCAGCGAAAATCATCCCTCGGCGCATACTGCGTGTTGCTAAGAACACCTCCCCCAGTAATGACATAAATGCACATATTAGTAATGCCATGGCACCAACAAAGCAGCTACCAATAGTGACACCTAAGTTAATCGATTGTATGTGTGATAAAAACAAAAGCATAACCACGGCACATACTAATAATGCGCTTAAGACACTTAAACTAAATGCAATATGGATACACCGAGAACGCTTTAGGAGTGCTCTCAGCTCAGTAGTTAAAGACAGGTTAAATTCTTCATCAACACTGACCTTTAATTTTCGTTCTAACTGTCTGGCTCTGTCAGTAATACGCGCCAAGCGATTTGATAATACCCCGAGTGTTGCAGCAATCCCCGTAATTAAAAAAACGGGTGCAACCGCTGTTTGAATTACTTTAGCCATTGTTAAAATGTTAATTACGTCGTTGTTCATTTTTATCCTTATTAATTAGCAGCATGAAGAGGCTATATAATGCTACTTCGTTATTGTTAGGATAACTGAAGTCATAAACATATAAAAAGAATTTCTAGGCTCCCTTTTTACATAGCTTCACAAACTAAATTTCTGTGCTATTAAATATTAGGTATATTTAATAAAAATAAAAACTACAGAGATTCCAATCAATGAAACACACCCCATTTGTTCTTACTTTTATATCCTTAGCTATTTTAGGGGGATGTAATAAAGCCCCTGATGTTGAGCAATCAGCAAAGGTTGAAAATGTAGCTGCTCAAACCGAAGTCATGCCGCCGATTGCGAAGAAAGTGCCATATGAAATGACAATTCATGGCGATACTCGCATCGATGATTATTATTGGATGCGTGATGATGAGCGTAAAGCTCCTGAGGTAATTAGTTACCTAGAGGCTGAAAATGCTTACACAGATGAAATGCTTGCGCATACTAAAACACTGCAAAGTAGTTTATTTGAAGAGCTTAAAGGGCGAATTCAAAAAGATGATGACTCTGTTCCAGTAAAAGACGGAGAGTACTATTACTCGTCGCAAACTCGCGGCGATAACGAGTATGCTACTTACTTACGCAGTAGTGATTTTGCAGGCACCGATCAGGAAGTTATTTTAGACGTCAATGAACTAGCTAAAGGCCATGACTATGTTGCAGTTAGTGGTCTGAGTGTCAGCCCAAATGATAACTTAATGGCGTATGGTGAAGATACGGTGAGCCGCCGGGTTTACAATATAAAAATTAAAGATTTAAGCACTGGTAAATTATTAGAAGACACGCTTGAAGGCACCAGTGGTTATGTTGTGTGGGCGAACGATAATAAAACTGTTTATTACATTAAAAAAGATGCGCAAACCTTACTCGGTTACCAAGTTTATCGTCATACGCTTGGTACACCACAAAGCGATGATGAGCTTGTATACGAAGAAAAAGATACGAGCTATTACACTGGTATGAGCAAGAGCAAAGACGGCTCAGAAATTTATATTTGGCATAGCAGTACTGATGCATCGGGTTTGTCAGTACTTAGTGCAAACGATGTAAATGCTAAGCCAAAGCGCTTAATTGAGCGTGAAGCCAACCTTGAGTACAGCATTTCCAAATTAGGTAATACTTATTACATTGTGACTAATTTAAATGCGGTTAACTTTCAGCTAATGAAGGTCGATATTGATAAAGCCGGTGATAAATCGAATTGGCAAAGTGTGATCCCTGCGCGCGAGGATATTAAACTTGAAGGCGTAGAGTTATTTAATGACTACTTAGTATACCAACAACGCGAAATGGGCCAATCAACACTGATTGCGCGTAATTTAACATCGGGCAAAGAGTTACCACTAAGCTTTAACGACAGTGCATATACAATTAATGCGTACGGTAATAACGAATTAAACAGCGATACGCTGCGCGTTTACTACACCAGTATGACCACTCCGGGTTCATCTTATGATGTTAATTTGGCCACTGGCGAAAAAACATTATTGAAGCAACAAACGGTATTAGGTGACTTTAACGCGGATAACTATGCGTCTGAGCGTATTTTTGTCACAGCACGCGATGGCGTAAAAGTACCGGTGAGTTTGGTGTATCGAAAAGAGCTATTTAAAAAAGATGGCACTAACCCATTATTGCAATACGGCTATGGTTCGTATGGTGCAACAATGGATCCTAGTTTTTCTTCTGCACGATTAACGTTGCTTGACCGTGGTTTTGTATTTGCAATTGCCCACGTACGTGGTTCGCAAATGTTAGGGCGTCCGTGGTACGAAGCGGGTAAATTACTCACTAAAAAGAACACGTTTAACGACTTTGTAGATGTTACTAAGTCATTGGTAGCCCAAGGGTATGGCGATAAAGAGCAAATTTTTGCCCAAGGTGGCAGTGCTGGTGGTTTATTAATGGGCGCAGTGGCAAACCAAGCGCCTGAGCTATATAAAGGTATGGTGGCTGCGGTTCCATTTGTTGATGTGGTTACTACTATGCTTGATGAGACTATTCCGCTTACAACTAACGAGTATGGTGAGTGGGGTAACCCTAACGAGAAAGAATATTACGATTATATGTTGTCGTATTCACCGTACGATCAAGTTAGTAAACAAGACTACCCTAATATGTTAGTAACAACAGGTTTGCACGACTCACAGGTTCAATATTTTGAGCCAGCAAAGTGGGTTGCAAAACTGCGTGACTACAAAACAGATGATAATAAACTACTATTTAAAATAGACATGGAAGCCGGCCATGGAGGTGCGTCTGGTCGTTTTAAACGCTTGGAGGACACGGCACTTAACTATGCATTTATGCTTGATTTAGCTGGTAAAAATAAGTAATAAAATAAAAGCGTAGCTTTTTAAGTGACCCCCAGTAGTTGTATATTGTAATTACTGGGGGTTTTTTATATTTGAATTGCCGCCAATTAAAGCTGCTTGGTATTAGCGCAAAATAGTAATAGTATATTCAGTTAAATTACGGTGTTTTACGAAAAGGGAAAATGTAATGGAACAAAATCAAGAGATTAAAGTCGTCAATAAAGATGACCGCACCTGGGCAATGCTATGTCATTTAAGTGCATTAGCGGGGTTTATTGTGCCATTCGGCTCGGTGCTAGGTCCCCTTATTATCTGGCTAATTAAAAAAGATGAAATGCCTATAGTTGATATACACGGTAAAAAAGCGCTTAACTTTCAAATTACCATGGCTATAGCTTACTTTGTGTGTTTTTTACTAATTTTTGCAGCTGTTGGTTTACTACTGTTACCTATGGTCGCTATTTTTTCATTTGTGATGGTGGTTATCGCAAGCGTAAAAGCCAACGATGGTAAAGAGTTTAATTACCCCCTTAGCTTAAATTTAATAAAATAAGCGTCTTGATTTAAGTTAAAAAGTCGTTCAAACCCAGCTTAATTGCTGGGTTTAGTTTTTAGTCATAAGGGAAAAATGCTCTATATAACATTATTTTTTACAGCATTTATATCGGCTACGTTATTACCCAGCTCGTCTGAAGTGTTGATGGGTGGGATGATAATGCAAGGTAATACTAACTTATGGCTAATTTGGTTTGCAGCAACCTTAGGCAATGTATTAGGCAGTTGTGTTAATTATTGGCTTGGAACACAAGCATTACGCTTTAAAGATAAAAAATGGTTTCCAGTTTCTGAAAAAGGGCTCAAAAAAGCGCAAAAGCAGTTTAATAAATATGGGATATATAGCTTACTGTTTGCGTGGTTACCTATTGTTGGCGATCCACTAACTGTTATTGGCGGCGTGTTTAAAGTGCGCTTTAGTATGTTTTTAGTGCTAGTAACACTCGGCAAAGGGCTACGTTATTTAGCTGTAATAGCCCTTGCCGTTGGATTATTTGTGCCAGTCCAGAGTTAGCGACACAGAGTCTGCAAAGCGCAGCGCATGAGGTTTATCCACTCGGGCTTTGGCGTAATTTACACTTGGGTGCGAGTGGCAAACAGCAAGAATTTCAGCAACTAATTTTTCTAACAATAAAAAGTGACCCTGTTCAACTAAGGTAATTACTTCTTTAGTAATTACCTTGTAGTTAAGTGCTTGTTCTACTTCATCAGTTTCACAAGCTTGATCAGCCGGATAATGAATTTCTAAATTAATGACTACATCTTGTTTTTTTTCACGTTCATCAGGATTAAATCCAATAAACGTGCGTAGCCGTAAGTTAGTTACATTAATTATTGCGTTTGCCATAGATTATCCTTTGATCAGCTGTAAAAACTCATTACGTGTTTTCGGATCGGCTCTAAAGTTTCCTAGCATTACCGAAGTACGCATGCTTGAGTTTTGCTTTTCTACACCACGCATCATCATACACATGTGCTTTGCTTCAACAATTACACCTACACCTTTTGCACCTGTTACTTCTTCAACCGCTTTGGCAATTTGATGGGTTAGTTGTTCTTGAATTTGAAAACGGCGAGAGAACATATCCACAATACGTGCAAACTTAGACAAACCTAATACTTTGCCATCAGGAATATAAGCGATATGACAGCGGCCAATAAATGGTAATAAATGATGCTCACACATAGAGTAAAGCTCTATGTCTTGTATTAATACCATATCGTCAGCATCTGAGGTAAATACTGCATTATTAGTGATTTCGTTAAGCGTTTGGCGGTAACCTTGAGTTAGGTACTCCATCGCTTTTGCAGCGCGTTTTGGAGTATCGAGCAACCCTTCACGTTCTGCATCTTCACCGACTGCGGTTATAATTTTTTGATAGCTTTCTTTTAATTCGTTATGCATAAGTTTCTCGTTTATTTAGATGACTTACTTAAGATGGCGACCACCATCAACAGGTAAAGCACGGCCTGTGATGTAATGGCTGTTCAGTAGTAGGTCGATACTATTGATAATTTCTTGGCATCCAGGTTCGATACCCATTAATGATTTTTTTAAAGTTTTAGCGCGATACTGCTCATCATCATGTTGATTAAAAATAATTAATGATGGTGCGACTGAATTCACTTTAATATTCGGTGCATATTTAGCACTAAATGATTTGGTTAAGTTATCCAAGGCGGCTTTGCTGGCCGCATAGGCTAAGTGTTTTGGGCTGCCAGTTTCCACTACGTAATCAGTTAGATGAATAATGTCAGCGGGCTTAGCGTGAGACGCCTGATAATTTAATAGTAAATCTGCACAGCGTAAGTTTACCAAGTACGGTGTTTTTGCATGAATGCGCATCATATTGTCAAACAGCTGCTCAAACTGAGGGTTGTTAGCTTCACAGTCCCAGCTTGATGCATTATGAATTATCGCGCTTAGTGAGTCAGTCTGTGCTTTAAGTAATGTAATAAAAGTATTAATACTCTCATCAGAACTAAAGTCAGCATAAAGACAGATCGCCCCTTGTTGTTCTAGCAAATCTACCGCTTTATGGCGGGTACGATAAGTAATAATGACCGCTTGCCCTTGGGCTATAAAATGCTGTGCAAGCGCAAGTCCTATACGTTGTCCTGCGCCAGTAATCAAAATAGGGGGGGTCATAAAATATAAAGCTCTCTGTTGGTAAGCGTTAAGGTTAACCGTTAAAATTTAAGCCACTTATTTTCACGCCATTTTTACGTAAAATATAAGCGGCTCGATCAGTTAAATCACACTTATAATATTGATTTAAAAAGCATCGTATATTGTTGGAATAGGCTGGCGCTTATGTTGCGTGCGTTGGTAAATTGCAATCAGTGTTTGCTCCACATGCTCAGAGACTGGTTTACCTTCTAAAAAGTCATCAATTTCTTCATAGCTTAAGCCTAGTGCTTCCTCGTCAGTTAAACCTGGTCTATCACTTTCTAAATCGGCAGTAGGTGCTTTTTCAACTAACAAAGTAGGTGCACCTAATGCTGTTGCCAATGCTCTAACCTGACGTTTAGATAGACCAAACAAAGGTGCTAAATCGCAGGCGCCATCGCCAAACTTAGTATAAAAACCAGTAATGTTTTCGGCGCTATGGTCGGTACCTACAACGAGCCCTTGGCAAAACCCAGCAATTTCATATTGTGCAATCATGCGTTGGCGTGCTTTCACATTGCCTTTAATAAAGTCTATTTTTTCTTGTGTTGGCAATGGCTGATTATTGCCAGCTAAAGTTGCCATCGTTTGCTCGTGCAGTGCGTCGGTTGCAGGCTGAATATTGACTGTCATACGGGTGCTGGGTTTAATAAAATCAACCGCCATTTGTGCTTCGCTTTCATCTGCTTGCACTCCATACGGTAAGCGCACAGCAATAAATTGATACTGTGTATCTTGGTGTTCTTGATTAAGCTCATTAATAGCAAGTTGGCATAATCGGCCACAGGTTGATGAGTCTACACCGCCACTAATACCTAGTACCAGTGAAGTTGAGTATGCGGCTTTTAAACGTGCTTTAATAAAATTTACTCGGCGTTTAATTTCAGCGTTAACATCAATACTAGGCTGAACTTTCATTTCAGCCATAATTTCGGCGCGCATGGCCCGCTCCTTAAAGTTAAAAAGTTTTAATGCTCAAAAAAGAATAGCTATTATGTGATTTCAAATTACACAATTAAAGCCCTATATACTCTTTTATTTGTTTAAGTTGAGCTTTTAGTTCGTTAATTTCAGCAAGTAGATCATTGAGCTCTTGATTTTTTAACTCGTCAGTAATGGTCTGTGTTGCTATTGGCTCATCGTTTTCTGCAGAAGGTGCTGTAAATAAGTGGATATAACGGCTATCACGCTTACCAGATTCGCGAGGTAGTTTTTTAACATGGCTGTTTTCAATCAATTGTTCAAGCGATATTTCAACGTCGTCAATACTGGTAAAGTCAGCTAAGCGAGCGCAACGGGTTTTTAATTCACCGGGTGTTTGAGCTCCCCGCAATAATAATAAACATATAATGGCGCGTTGTTGTGCGTTAAATTGTAAGTGGCTAAATTGTGTATTACAAAAGCGATGGTCGTATTTAGATACACGTCCACTAAGACCTTCATCTTCTGTTACCAAGCGTAAGTCGATTAATTCTGCAATGGTAGCCTGAACTTGCTGTTGGCTTAATTCGAGCACAGGAGCGCGATTTGATTTTTGATTACAGGCATTCGTTAAGGCATTTAATGATAGTGGGTAATGTTCAGGCGTTGTTGTTTGCTTTTCCAATAAACAGCCAATAACTCTTTGTTGTTCAACTGATAACTGCATAATATCCCTTACTTCATCGATTCTATTTTAAGCTTACACTGTTATTTAGCGCTAAGCCATTGTTGCAATTTAGCATGCATAGCAGGGCCATCGAGAGGTTTACTTAAATAGTCGTTCATACCGGCACTTAAACATTTGTCTTTATCTCCGCGCATTGCATTAGCCGTTAGTGCAATAATGGGGATGGTTTGATTCTCTAGACCCGCGAGGCCCTCTCTAATAGCCATGGTAGCTTGGTATCCATCCATAATAGGCATTTGGCAATCCATTAGAATAAGTTGATAAGTGTTTGCGTTTGCTTGGTTTAATTTCGTTAGTGCATCCTCGCCATCCTCTGCAATATCAAAAGTGAGCTCGGCTTGTTTTAATAATGCACAGGCAACTACTTGATTTACTTTGTTATCCTCTACTAACAACACATGGCCTTTCGCTTTTTTAGGTGTATTAATCGCTGGAGGGAGCGCTAACTCTTTGGGCTGTGCTGCCAATGTTACTTTTACCAGCGTGTCATACAAACCAATAGCGGTGAGTGGTTTAAAAATTAAGGCTGCTTCATTGTTTCCATAAAATAAATTGCTTTTTGAATAGCTCATTGGAGCCATAATCAGAATATGACTGTTTACTAAAAAATGTTTCAACTTTTCAGCCAAGGGGTGCGCTACAGGCTCTAAAAAGCTTGTGTCAATAATTGCCACATCCGGCGGTATTTGTTGATTATTAGTTATATAAGTTTCAACCTCTTTGTAATCACACACAGCACTGACATCTGCGCCCCATAACGTTAATTGCTTTTCGATGATGGTGGCATTCATCTCGCTGTTATCAACAATGAGTATCCGCTTTGCTTGTATATGTTGGCAATCTAAATCAAATGCTTGGTCTATCACTGAGGTAATGTTGACTGAAAAAGTAAAGGTGCTTCCTTCATTGGGTAGGCTATATACACTTACTTCGCCTCCCATGAGTTCGCACAGCTGCCTAACTATTGCCAAGCCTAAACCGGTGCCACCATATTGGCGGGTTGTTGATGCATCAGCTTGAGTAAAAGAATCAAATAACTGTTTTTGCTTCTCTAAACTAATACCAATGCCGGTATCAATAATCGCACATTCTAAAGTCGTATCATCGAGAGTTTTTTCTATAGTAGCGGTTACTAGTACTTGTCCGTTTTGAGTAAATTTAACGGCATTGGCAATCAAATTATTTAAGATTTGTCGCAACCTATTTGGGTCGCACACAATCTCACTGGTGCTTACATGCGTAGTATCTAAAATCAATTGGGTATTATTGCTTTCGGCCTTGAGCGCAAACGACTCCACAATTTCGCCGAGTAATTGTGGTAGATTAAATTGAATGCTTTCTATGTCTAACTTACCAGCTTCTATTTTAGAAAAGTCTAAAATATCATTAATAATTCCCAATAAAGATTCTGCTGACGACTGGGCAAGTTTAATATGATGACGTTGTTGCTGATCAAGAGAGGTCGCCTGAATAATATTAAGCATACCTAAAACCCCATTCATCGGAGTGCGAATTTCATGACTCATGCTGGCTAAAAACTCACTTTTAGCGATCACCGCTTGTTCAGCGGCTTCTTTTGCCATTACTAGTTCTGCTTCCGTTTCTATGCGCTGTTCACTAGAGTAAAGGCTTCCTATTAGTGCGCCGATTGCAATTAAAAAACCTTCTTCGTTTTGCGTCCATGCTCTAACGCTTGCTTGTTCTGCGCATACAACACCAATTGAGCCGCTGCCTGCGGGGATCATTACACAGAGCATTGCTTTTATAGATGATGGCTCGAGGTAGCTTTTTGCTAAGGGTGCGAGGCAAGCTTGTTGTTGAGCATTCTGGGCGCTAAAAACAGCTTTTTTTTCTAGGGTGGTAAAAAAATCAGGAATGTCTTGCTGGCGCCAAGGGGTATTATTATCACTGTTATTTTGGCTATAGCTTGCAATAGGACTCAGCTGAGTTTTGTGCTTATCAAACAGGCGAATGCTTACTGTATTCACTTTAAGTGCACGACACACCGCACGAGTAATTAGCTCTTTAGATTCGCTTAATTTACCATTTAATATGTGGTCGCTAATTGTTAGCGACGCTAAAGTTTCGTTAAAGCGGGCTATTTTTTGATCTTCTATTGCTACCTTTTTACGGGCATCAATATTTTGTAATGAGCCAAATATTCTGATGCAGCGTCCATTTTTATGCTCTGCTTCACCATGTATGAGTGCCCAAATTACTTCGCCTTTGGCATTAATAACTTCAAGTTCAGCCTCGTAACTTTCACCATACTTAACCGCTTTAGTGATCAGTTCAGCCGCCTTATCTCTGCTTTTTCCCTCTTTAAAGTAATATAAATCGGATGACCATTTAGGTTGCTCATTTAAAGGGTATTCAAATATCTTTTTGGTCATGTCTGACCAAAATACCTGTTTTTTTTCTAAATCAAATGACCATGCGCCTACTTGAGCTAGGTTACTCATTACCTCGAGCATTTTTTCGTTTTCGTGTTCTCTATTGAGCATTTTTAAAAACAATAAAAACGCAAAAATAAGCAAACTTAAAATAACACTAATAACAATACGTAATGGCCAGATAGACGACGATGCTGGCTGCCAACCTGTTTTTGGCACTACATAGAGCTGCCAAGCACCGCCTTGGAAATTTAGATTAAACTCAAGCGGATTTTGGCTTGTAATTTCTGGGTCACCAAAGAAAAACTCACCTTGCTTACCTAACCCGTTACGTCCTTGAATGGCAACAGTGTATTTTTTTTGTAATTCGAAAATCCCTGCGTTGTTATAGACTTTTTCTAGATCGAGCACCACAGAAAGCAGCCCCCAAAAAGATTGGTCTTCAGGTAAATAAACCGGCACTCGTGCAATCAAAGCTTCATTGCCTTGAACTAACGTGAGCGGTCCAGCCATTACAATGGTATTAGTATCGCGTGCTTTAATAGCATCATCGCGTTGCGCTTTATTTTCTAAAAAATTGAGTCCAATGGCTTTTTCATTCCCTTTAAGCGGGTAGGTCATTGTGATGACCATATTAGGTGCAGCACCAATATTGCGTAGTTCGTTAGAGGTGTTAAACAGTGGGGCGGCAATTTGCCCAAAACGTGTTTGGCTTAAATTTGGCTCGGCAGCAACGGCTACAGCCAAGCCACGTATTAACTGAATATTTGATACCAAAGTAGCTTCAAGCTGGGCTCTGTAGGTACTGACTTGAGAAAGGACTTGTAAACGGTAAGCATCTCTTGCCCGATTATAATTAAGCCGATCAAGCACTAAGCTAGTTATTACAATTAAACCGATTGCAAATAAAAAGGTAAGCTTAAAATTATAAATGGATGTGCGTTTACTTTTGCGCTGTTGCCACATAGGGTGTAATTAAATTGTTAATATAGAAAGATTAACTATAGCTAACTAACACTAGAAACAAAAATGGCGCAGTTAAATATGCGCCATTTTCTTTTTAACTATACAGACGTTTAGATATTATGAGTCACTAACTTCGCGTGCCCAATGCTTCTGTTTCGCAACATGTAACTTGCGGTAGCCATCCAGTAATGCGGCGTGCTTTTTAAAGCCTTCAAGCGATAAACCTGGGAAAGTTAAGCCGTTAAAGCGTGTCCGACCTTCTGCAATCTCAATTGCAAGGGTGACATTATTAGCGCCAAACATAAGCCCTAAGGCGTCTTGGTAACTTGCATATTCACGTTCGTCATCGTATTTAATTTCTAAAATAGCTTTTAAACAACGGAAATGACGCATCGCGTCTTCATTAACTTGGCCGGTATGTAAAATCCAGTCAACCCAATCAATCGCTTCTTCGCTGCCTGCGGCTAAGCATAAGTGTGCTTTCAGTTCACCAATACGTAGAGTATGCCAAGGCGTATCGGCATCGGTTGCTAAGCCAATGAATTCAGCAGCGCGAATAATATCGCTGTGACCAGCTTCTTCTAGGTTTTCGTAAATTTCCATCAGTTGCTCAGTGTCATACTGATCAAGTGATAAGAAAGTTTCGCGGAATTTAGCCCCTTCGTTGTTATTACGCCAAATAAGCTCATCTACCGGATAAATATCAGACATACCAGGCACTAAAATACGACATGCATACACATTTAAGTGGGTGTAATCCATGATGTAGATATCATGGCCCATGCTGTGAATTAAATCAGTACAGAAGTTATATTCTTGCTCAGTTGAACCACTAAAGTCCCAATGTACAAATTCAAAGTCTGCTTCAGAACGGAAAAAGTCATGAGAAATTAAACCGCTTGAATCAATAAAGTGCAGTTCAATGTTTTCAGGTGTGGCTACTTCGTCGTTGTCAAAAGTGGCAGGTTGAAATACGTCTAGTTGATCTAGACGACGACCTTGCAGTAATTCGGTAACGGTTCGCTCTAGCGCCACTTCAAATGAAGGGTGAGCACCAAAAGAGGCAAACACAGAGCCATCCACTGGGTTGATTAGCGTAACACTCATTACAGGGTATTTACCGCCAAGTGAGGCATCTGCAATACGTAAATGGAAGCCATGGCTACGCAACTCTTCACAGGCTTCATGAATTTTAGGATATTGTTTTACCACTTCTTCAGGCACGATCGGTAAGCTAATACCTTCAGCAATAATGCGATTTTTAATGGCGCGTTCAAATACCTCAGATAACCCCTGTACACGGGCTTCAAATTTAGTATTACCAGCACTCATACCGTTGGATACAAAAATATTACCAATCACGTTCACCGGAATATAAATATCTTTACCGTCGCGCTGGCGGGTATAAGGCACAGTACAAATACCACGCTCAAAATTACCAGAATTAAAATCATAAAGGTGTGAGGCAGTTAATTCACGCTCAGGATCGAAGTAATCCCATAAGCTTTCATCCATAATCCCTTGTGGTACTTCATCTTCTGCTACTTTAAACCACTTTTCGTTCGGGTAATGAGTAAAGTCACCATTGGCAAATTCTTCACCTAAGTAAAAATCAGCAAAAAAGTAGTTACAGCTTAAACGCTCAAAATATTCACCTAGCGCAGAAGCGATAGAGGCTTTATCAGTAGCACCTTTACCGTTAGTAAACATCACACCACAGTCGCTATCTTTTATATGAACTGAATAACAGTTTGCTACAGGGTTAAGCCATAGCGCTTCTTCAATATTAATATTTAGCGCTTTTAGCTTGTTTTGCATGGTAGAGATAGACGATTCTAAATCGCGGTCTTTACCTTTAATAAATGTTTTTTCAGTCATTTTGATCTCAACTAGGTCTGCACAATACATGAACTGTGTATTATCGTGGATTTTGATGTTTATTTCACCCTTTACCCGCTTTTCGTAGCGTTTTTAATAGAACGATTATGAATATATGCTAATAATAGTTTATTGAAAAAGTTGAAGGGTATATTTATGTTTAAAGTAATCAAGCGGTTGCTATTGGTTGTTGTGGTTTTAGCGCTTGGGGGGACCGCCATTGTATACGGCGTGTTGACTCTAAGTTTACCTACCCTTGATGGTAAAGGCCGAAGCGATGCGGTAACGCAGCCAGTTAAAGTTGCTCGAGATACGCTTGGCCAAGCTGTTATTACTGCAGCTACTCGCTATGATGCTGCTTATGGCTTGGGTTATGCCCACGGGCAAGATCGCTTTTTTCAAATGGATTTACTTAGACGTAATGCCGCAGGTGAGCTCAGTGAGCTATTTGGTAAAGCCGCGCTCGCTCTTGATAAAAAAATGCGCTTTCATCAATTACGCAAACGCAGCCAAGCGATTTTAAAAACTCTCCCTGAAGCCGATAAGCAACTACTAAAAAGCTATGCACAAGGGGTAAACGAAGGACTTGCGCAAGTAGGGTACCCAAGTTTTGAATACCTACTTACAGGGGCTGAGCAACAACCATGGCAAAGCGAAGATAGTCTGTTAGTTATTTTTAGCATGTATTTAGATTTACAAACTGCCACCTTTAAGCGCGACCAAGCTTTAATTCAAATACAACAGCAATATGGCGTAAAAATGGTTGAATTTTTAACCCAACCAAGCCAATACCAAGCAGCATTAGATGGCAGTGTTTTAGCACCTTATACCCAAACTATACCCCAGTTACCAACGCAGCCATTAGCGGCGATTAAAAGCATTACTGCTAATTTAGAAGTAGGCAGTAATAACTGGGCAGTGACCGCAGATTTAACTAATACTCAAGCTGCGATGCTTTCAGATGATATGCACTTATCAATGGCGGTGCCGGTTATTTGGTATCGAGCGCAGCTTAATTACACTCATAACAATCAAGCTTATCAGGTAACCGGTGTTTCGTTACCAGGAGCACCTGCCATTGTGGTTGGCAGTAATAATAAAATTGCATGGGGATTTACTAATGGCTATATAGATACAGCCGACTGGGTTGCACTAACGGATAGCAGTAAAACATGGCAAGTAAATGAAGTAATTACCTTGGATAATGGCAACGATGAAATCTATCCCTTAACGCTAAGTGAGTATGGCCCTGTTAAATACATTAACAATCAGCCTTATGCCTTAAGTTGGGCTGCGCATCAGCCGTATGCCGTTGATATGCAATTGTTACAGCTTGAGCAGGCTGAAACAGTGGATGATGCCCTTAATATTGCAAGTAACGTGGGTATTCCGGTACAAAACTTAATGGTGGTAGATAGTCAAGGCAGTGCAGCTTGGAAACACATGGGCGGTATTCCTGCGCGAACAGCACCTAGTGAATTTGCCATTAATGAAAATGAATATTCAGCAACTTGGCAGCAAAATGAAGTTATTCGCCCGTTTGTTAAAAACCCTGAGAGTGGGCGCCTATGGACAGGGAATTCGCGAGTGGTCTCTGCTGAGGATAATGCACGTTTTGGTAATGGCGGCTATGCCCTAGGTGCTCGTGCGACGCAAATACGCGATCGGTTGTTTGAAAAACAGCAGTTTAACGAAGGTGACTTTTATCAATTACAGTTAGACAATCAAGCGCGCTTTTTAACTCCTTGGCATGGCTTATTACTTGAGCAGTTAAAACAGCAGCCAGAACACTATGCAAATTATATCAATGCACTAGATAATTGGCAGCAATGCGCCTGCCCAACCTCTGTTGGTTATACATTAGTAAAAACGTATCGTGATGAGCTAATAAATATTTTGTTTAGTAGTATCGAAGCGAGCCTCAATCAGCAGGATGGTACATTGAGTTATGTAAAACGCGATTTAGAGCCCGCTGTTTGGCAATTAATAAAAGCGCAGCCAACAAGTTGGGTTAACCCGCAGTTTGCTAATTGGGAGCAGCAATTACAGGCAGCTTTTGAGCAAACACTCGCGCAGTTAACAGCAAAGTTTGGTAATAACATGCAAAATTGGCAATGGGGTAAAGTAAACGAATTAGCGATTGAACACCCATTTGCTAAACAAATACCTCTATTGAGTAAGCTACTAAATATGCCTACCGCTCCAGGGTTTGGTGATAGCTATATGCCTGCCGTACAAAAAACCAGTTTTGGCGCATCGCAGCGATTTATTGCCCAACCTGGACATTTAGAAAGTGCCATTTTAACAGTGCCTGGAGGGCAATCAGGGCACCCGCTTTCTGAGTTTTATCGAGCCGGTTTTGATGAGTATGTAGAAGGAAAGCACACCCCATTGTTACCGCAAACATTCATGCATCAAATTGAAATAGTGCCTATCAACGACTAGCTTTGGATGCAGAGTGAGCTAAATAAGTTGCTATCACGTTTTATAACCATGATTATTAATTATAGGGTTACAACAATGAAAAAATTACTACCGGCATTAATAACGACTTTACTACTAGGCAACTACGCGGCGGCGGATGACAACCCAGTTACAGCTAAGCAACTGAGCGAGCATGTATACGTCCTGTACGGACAAGGTGGCAACATTGCAGCCAGCGTAGGGGATGATGGCATATATATCATTGATGATCAGTTTGCCAAACTCTCAGACGATATTAAAAAAACCATTAGCGACTTAAAGCCAGGCAGTGCAGAGTTTGTAATTAACACTCATCATCATGGCGATCACACCGGTGGTAACGAAAACTTTGCTAAAGCCGGAGCCCATGTTATTGCCCACAATAATGTACATAAACGCCTAAAAGAAAAACATGGCGAAGGGTCGGATTACCTACCACGAATTAGTTTTGGTGATGATTTAACACTGCACTTTAATAATGAGCAAGCGCATATTGTGCATTATCAACATGCCCATACCGATGGCGATGCGGTGATTTTTTTCAATAATGATAATATTGTGCACATGGGCGATATTTACTTTAACTTTGGCAGCCTACCGTTTGTTGATGTAGACAGTGGGGGTAGCGTTGATGGTGTTTTAGCGGCGGTTGATGATGTGATTAATCAGATTGATGATAAAACCCAAGTTATTCCTGGTCATGGCCCGCTAAGTGACCGTTCAGGACTGATCACGTATCGTAAGCTGGTGCAAAAAGCGAAAGATGTTATGCTAAAAGCAATGCAAAATGACGCCAGTTTAGAGCAGGTACTTAAAGCAGATCCATTGTCAGAACTTGGCCTTGAATATGCTAATTGGTTACCTAAAGAGCGGGTAACCACACTTTTTTATCGCAGTTTAAAGTAGCGCAAAGCGCGAATAAAAACGCATAAACCTAATAAAGCTGAGCATGTGTTCAGCTTTTTTGATTCTTACATGCCCCAAGGAGTTGCGTATGTCGGCAGAAAAAACCCATCTTGAAATTTGTAACTTAACCCGAGAACAATACCCACAAATTAAAACCTTGATGGACGAAGCTTACCCCGACCTAGGCGGAGCATGGCCAAGCCATACTATTTTTAGACTCATCGATCAGTTCCCTGAAGGGCAAATCGGTATTGTGGATGACGGCGTGCTGGTGGGTTTAGCGCTGAGTGTACAGGTAGATTATGCGCGTTTTTCAAACCCGCATACCTATGAAGATATTGCCGATGGCCACGACCGTGTATTTAGCGATACCACAGGAGATGCTTTATACGGCTTGGATGTTGCCATTAGTGAGCAATACCGAGGCATGCGTTTAGGGCGCCGCTTATATGATGCGCGAAAAGAATTGTGTCGCCAGTATAACTTACGCGCTATTTTAGCGGGTGGGCGTATTCCGCGTTATTACAATCACAGCAGTGAAATGACCCCGATGGAATACATTGCTAAGGTCGATCAAAAAGAGCTGTATGACCCCATACTCAGTTTTCAATTAGCCAATGACTTTCAGGTTAAACGATTATTAAAAAAATACTTACCTGAAGATCAGGAGTCGGTCGGTTATGCCACATTACTTGAGTGGAATAACATTATGTATGAGCCAACCGACACCGTTATTGAGTCAACTAAATCAATCGTGCGCGTAGGAGCTGTGCAATGGCAAATGCGCTGTGTTGAATCGGTTGAAGAAATGCTTAAGCAAGTTGAATACTTTGTTGATACGGTATCTGATTACAAAAGCGATTTTATTTTATTCCCTGAGTTTTTTAATGCGCCATTGATGGGATTAACTGAACAAAGTAACCAAACCGAGGCAATTCGGTATTTAGCCGAATACACTGAGACCTTTAAAAACGCCATGTCGCGTATGGCGATAGAATACAACGCCAACATTATTACCGGCTCAATGCCGCTTGCCGAAGACGATAAAATATATAACGTTAGTTATTTATGCCATCGCAGCGGTAAAATAGACGAGCAACGTAAAATTCATATTACCCCGCATGAACAAAACGATTGGGTGATCCAAGGCGGTGATAAAATTGCTGTATTCGATACAGATGCAGGCCGTGTAGGTATTCAAATTTGTTATGATGTCGAATTTCCTGAGTTGTCACGTATTTTGGCCACCCAAGGTTTGGATATTTTATTTGTGCCATTTTGGACTGACACTAAAAATAGTTACTTGCGTGTACGCCATTGTGCCCAAGCACGTGCCATTGAAAACGAATGTTATGTGGTTATTGCAGGCTCTGTGGGTAACTTACCTGAAGTAGAAAGCTTAGATGTGCAGTTTTCACAGTCGGCGGTACTAACCCCATCGGACTTTTCATTTCCGCACGATGCCACACTAAATGAAGCCACCACCAATACAGAAATGTTATTATTTAGCGACTTAGATATGGATAAGTTAAAAATTCTTCACAGTGAAGGGACAGTGCGTAATTTAAAAGACCGCCGCCACGACTTGTATGAAGTAATATTGAAAAAGAGAGATATTTAATGGCGTGGATGTATTTAATTATTGCAGGGTTACTTGAGATTGGTTGGCCTATAGGGCTAAAAATTTCTCAAACCCCTGAGACTCGTTGGCAGGGCATCGCGATTGCCATTGCGTTTATGGTCGCGAGCGGCTTTATGTTGTGGCTAGCGCAAAAGCAAATATCTATGGGTACATCGTATGCGGTATGGACGGGTATTGGTGCCGCTGGTACGTTTTTAGTGGGTATATTATTTTACGGTGATGCCGCCACGTTTGGTCGTATTGCTGGTGTGTTAATGATTATTTGCGGTGTGATCACCCTAAAAATTAGTCATTAGTTATTAAAAAACAAGCGCAGGTTGATACCTGCGCTTGTTTAGCTGCTCGGCAGCATTACCAATATCGCAGCCACTGCAATCAATAATAGCCCAGCGCTGTCTTGGCGTTTTAGCGGTTGTTTTAACCATAAAACAGCAATTAACATCGTAAAAAATACTTCTATCTGGCCGAGCGTTTTTACATAGGCAACATGTTGCAAGCTCATTGCGCTAAACCAACCTATTGATCCCAAGCAACTAAATATACTCACCGTACAAGTCATGCCCTTATGCTGAAACATAGTTTTAAATGTATCGCGTTCCTTTAAGGCAATATAAATACACAGCATTAGTGTTTGTAAACTAATAACAAGCAATAAAACCCATGCAGGCGCATATGGAAAAGCTATACCTGAGCTTAAACTGGCTTCTCTGATCCATGACGATGACAACGCAAAGGCGGTACCGCAGGCAAGTCCTGTTAATGCTGTTTTTAAGCTAAAGTGTTTCACATTGGCGATACCACTTAATAGCAATACCGCAATTGCACCAATAAACACGCCAAACCAACCAAGCAATGAAAGCGTTGAGCCAAAAAACAGCAACCCGAGTATGGCCGCCATAAGCGCTTCACTTTTAGCTAGCCCAGCGCCTACAGCAAAATTATTCATTTTAAATAATTTAACCATGAGTCCCGTGGCAATAATTTGCACTATGCTGGCACCAATAATGTAGCTAATAAATAAAGGGTTGAATGAAGGAAAGGGAGCATCTTGGTAATAATAAAGCGCATATAAATACAGCCCAGCAATAGGGCTTGCCACAATAAAGCGGGCTAATGTAACGCCAGCAATGCTCACATGAGTGCTTAATTTACTTTGCAGAGCATTGCGCCATGACTGCATAAATGCAGCAAAAATAGTCAGTAAAATCCAAATCATCTTAAACAACATACAATAAGCGGAGGAGTAATTTAGCAGTACTGTGACATGAAAGCGACCATCAAAAAGGCATAATGAATATTCATCACCTGCGACAATTTGCCACAGTGACGCACTGCTTAAATCGGCTATAGTGTCTGGGATGTTACTGCTAGCCGCCAGAACTCAGGTTATTTATATTTGGCGGCTTTTTTCTATTTGCTGTGTTATTTTGAGTTATAAAAAATAACTTGAGAATGATAATGACAACTTTATTAGTTTGCGCCTTAATGGCAGTGACTATGCCTTATGTTGCAAGAATCCCAGCTATTATAGAAATGAATAAGCTCGGTGGTTACGATAATAAACATCCGCGGCAACAACAAACACAACTTACAGGACTCGGAGCACGGGCGCTGGCTGCTCATCAAAACTGTTTTGAATCGTTAGCGGTTTTTGCCGTTGCTTTGGCTGCTGTATTAGGCACAAACAATGTTAATGCCGTAACCGAAACTTTAGCGATGACGCATATTGTAGCGCGTATTTTATTTTGTACTTTTTATTATTTAAACCTCGATATTATTCGCTCGATCACTTGGCTGGTAGGCATGGGAACCGCTATTGGCATGATCGCCGTCAGTTTATAACGAGAATAAGCAAAAACCACAAAGCAAGCAGCCTAAAAGGGTGCTTGCTTTATAGTCTTAAACACTTATTCCCATTAATGCGATATGTTAACTCGCTCTATTAAATCACTTTTTGTAACTGTACTGTTGAGTGCAAAATCAAGTTGTATTAGTACGTTTTGTTGTCCCATTGATGAAGGTGTATATTGCCATTGCATCAGTGCTCTTTTTGCTTCTTTGTTAAAGACTGCTTCTGGTTCAGCTTTTACAACAGTAATGTTAGCTGTTTTGCCTGCTGGGGTTATGTCGTATTTTAATACCACTGAACCGCTAATGCCTTGTTCCGCCGCTTGTTTTGGGTAAAGCGGTTCGATTCGCATTACGGGAGCGATAGATGTTTCTTTTTTAGCTGATGCTTCAGGTTGCTTTGCTACTGCTAAGCCACTGAGCAAGCTTGCTGCTATAAGTAACACGCTTCCTTTTGCTAGGCGCGAATGTGCGCCGTTATGTTTGATATTAGTAAGTCGTTGTAACATGGTTTTTTTATCTCCGTAGTGTGAATAAGCCATCAGACCCGCTGGCGCATTGGCAGCGCAGTTTACTAAGGCTTTGCTGTATAAAATTTGTTGCTGTGTGGTTTTATTACTTAGTACCCGTTCATCACAAGTTAGCTCCTGCAAACGTCTACAGCTTGCGTATGCCATCCAAGCTAAAGGGTTAAACCACATTAAAATTGTAGCCAGTAATAGCAGCGCATTTGTTAGGTTATCTTTGCGTTTTATATGCACATTTTCGTGCTCTAAAATAAGCGCCAATGTGGCTTTATCAAACAGAGTATTGTAGTTGTGTGGTAAAACTAGCTTGCTATTTAGTACCCCAATTACCATAGGTGTTGCCACTTGATGACTAGTAAAGTTTTTTACACCTGAGCTTATTTCTGCTTGTAAATTTGTTACTTCACAAAGCTGTAGGTTGCTTACAAATCGGCGGTGAATAATCCAAGTGGCGAATAAAAGCAGTGCCGTAATAACTACATAAAATAGCGCCCAGTTAATACTAATAGTGCTTATTAATGGTTGATTTGGAGTAATGATATAATGACTAATTGGACTGTTTTGTAATGGCCTAATTGCATTGGGTAAATTAGCGACAAGCAGCGAGGCTGGTATTAACCACACTAATTTATAAATAAGCTGCGAACCAATTGCTTTTAAGCCAAAGCGCTCAAGTAAAACAAATCCTGCAAACAACAGACTCAATAATAGTTGTTGCTCTATTAGCCAATTAAAGCTTGTTTGAATAACCATGAGAATCCCTTACTTTTGGTTTTTTTCCCAGTCATCTATGACTTTTTTAAGCTCGTTTATATCTTGTTGAGAGAGTTTTTCTGATTTTGCAAAACCACTTACCAACGGAGCTATGCGGCCACTAAAAAAACGCTCAATAAAGTTCTGGCTTTCTTTTTGGGTGTAATCAGCACGATTTATACAGGGGGTGTAAATATATTGGCGGCCTTCTTTTTCGAAGCTAAGCGCTCCTTTTTTAACTAATCGACCTAGTAAGGTTTTAATGGTTTTTTCGTGCCATTGTTTATCATCACTCAAGCGCTCAATAATTTGGCTGGCATTAGCGGGGTAGCTAATCCATAGCGCATCGAGTACTTCAAATTCTGCTTTTGATAATTCGATCATTTTATTGCCTACAAGTGTAATCTTTAATTTAAGACTACACTTGTAATCTATTTTTGCAAGTTTATTTTATATTTTTTAATCGCATTAAAGTGAGGGGGTAGCGTGAGCTTGTTAGCCTAAAATGTCGCTTTTATTAATTTTTATAAACTGGTTTTCGGGTAAATTTAAATGGTCTAACAGTAATTCACTTATTTGTACGCGGTATAAATCAATCACTTTGTAACCACAGTAATGCGCCATTTTACGAATTTGTCGATTTAGTCCTTGTTTTAAAATAATACTAAACTGATTGTCAGTGATTTTAGTCACCTCACACGGCAAAGTCATTTGCTTGTCGACAGGGACGCCTGCAGCCATTTCTTCGCAAAAATCCGCATCTAAAGGTTTATTGACGGTTACTAAATAGCGTTTAGGCTGATGAAAGTCAGGGTGGATCAGCTGGTTACAAAAATCCCCATCATTGGTTAAAATAAGCAATCCGCGTGAGTCTTTATCAAGGCGACCAATAGGGTATACCCGTGTTAGTTGTGGCAAGTGATGAATAAGGCTGCTTGGGTCGTGCTGATTGAGTTTACAATCAATTCCTACTGGTTTGTGATAAGCAAAGTAGACTAAATCGGCAGGGCCTTTAATGGCTTGGCCATTAACAATGACACTGTCGTTTTCGTCCACATGATCAATATGATTTGCGGGGCGATTATTAACCATGACCACACCTTCGTCAATCAAACGCGAGGCCTGCTTGCGTGAGCAAACACCGGCATGCGCTATGTACTTTGCGAGTCGAATTTTTGTATCCATGATAGCGCGTAATTAAAAAAATCTGATCGCGATTATAGCAAAGCTGCGTATTGATTACTTGGACAGTTAATTTAACAGTAGGTAGGTTAATATGGGTATTCAATTTTCAGAACTAAAAAAGCATCAGCCATTACAAAAAGTTGTGGTTCATTCACTGGAAATGGCCTTGTATCAAGTGTCTGTTGTCATTAATAATGTTGAATACTATGTACAAGAAAGCGATGGTGAATTTGTAAAGGCAGTCAGCCCATTACATATTCAAAAACGCTTTGAAGACATTGCCTACGCGAAAATGATGCTCAGGCATACCAGCGCTTATGATGAAATGTGTGGTCAACCGGAAAAAATTTCTAGCAATATGCTTGAAGTTCCCTTTGGACAAAATAACCTGTTTTAACATCAGGTATTTGCTAAAATAGGTCTATTTGGAATAGCCAATGTACCTATTGCAGGCAGAAAATACTGAGCAATTAAACCAAGCACTGCGTGTTAATATGCTTGAGTTTAATGCTCAACACTTCGACGCAGAGCGCCAAGCTCTCGGCTTTAAATATCTCGATAAACAGAATGAATTAGTTGCCGGCATAAGTGGCTATGTATTTGGCAATTGGCTGCTAATAAGTTGGTTGTGGTGTGCTGAATCGGCACGAGGCAATGGCTTGGCTGATTCGTTATTAACATCACTTGAAAATGCAGCAATTGAAATGGGTGCCGTTCAGGCTCAGCTTGACACCTTAGACTTTCAAGCCAAGCCTTTCTATGAAAAGCGTGGTTATCAGGTTAAATATCAATTAAATAATTATCCACTCAGCGGTACGCGCTACTTTATGGAAAAGCCGCTGGTAGCGGCTAAATAATGCTGATTTGAATATTACTCTTTTGTGGTTAAAGGCGTGCCATCAAAGCTAATGCCTAAAAACGGTGTTGCCTCGGGCGCTAACATAAACGTACGAATATTCATGTGATCATCGGCACTTGGGTTGTCTAGTACATCTTCACGGTAAAATTTACCAAAACAATCTAAGGTATTTTGTTTACTAAGACCGTTGAGCTTAGCAAATGCAAAAATTTTGCACGAACCGTTATTTTCACTCGCAGAACTTAATAACCCATGGTTACTGAAGCTGCATGCTGTAAAAGTATAGTGCTCATCAATAACGGCCATAGTATCAGCAAAGCTAATACTTTTTGGCTCATCTGCGAGCGTTGTTAAATAATCTGTGAGCGTCATACGCTGTCCTTGTTATTATAATATGTCGTTAATTAACTAACTCTAACTTATATTATTAGTAAAACAAGCATAGGTTATATTAAATGGGTTAACGCATGAATGTTGGTTATTTCAATATCAGCCAGCCCTTTGTAGGCATAAGTTTGTGCTTGATTATTCAGCCATACAGACTGACAGCCAGCGTTGTTAGCACCTTGCACATCGCTATCAAGGCTATCACCTATGTGCAAAATATCGCTGTTTTTGATACGTAAATGTGTTGCGGCTTGATCAAATAATGTTGTGTGTGGTTTGGCTTTACCATGCAAGCCTGCTTGTAACACCAGTTCAAACTTATCTTTTAAATTAAATCGCTCAACCTCGACATTACCGTTAGTAATGGCAATCAATTTGTAGTGTTGACTTAGTTTATCAAGCAATATTAGTACGTCTTCACTCACCGTAATATTGCTTCGCTCATCAGCAAATGCTTGATACGCCTTATTTGCATGATGCTCTATTTCATCACCTTTAAAACCTAATTCAGACAACACTAAGCGCAAGGTATGCTTACGCCATTGTGTGACGTCATCAATCAGCTCTGGCTGCTGTAGTGCTGCGAGTTCACGGCATTGCTGCCAAAACTGTGGTCCTTGTTTTTTGTAGCCTGGTAGCGCATTTAAATAATCAATTTGCGCCTGAACGGCTGCGGTTATAATAGGGCGGTTATCGTACAAGGTATCGTCTAAGTCAAAACTTAGCACAGAAAAAGGAGAAATTGCGCGATTAAATCGGATCATAGTTGCTGCTCTAATCGGTTCTTTTTTTAGCACGTGGGTGGGTGTTATCGTACACCTTGGCTAAGTGCTGAAAATCTAAATGAGTATAAACTTGGGTTGCAGATAAACTACTGTGGCCTAATAATTCTTGCACTGCTCGTAAATCCCCAGACGACTCTAAAATATGCGACGCAAATGAGTGGCGTAATTTATGCGGATGAACTTGCGAGCTAATACCTTGCTTTATCCCCCATTCTTGCATACGCAAACGAACTTGGCGTACAGAAATACGGCTTTTTTTGCTACTCAAAAATATTGCATGTTCATCTGAGCCCATAAATAGTGGGCGAACTGCTAGCCAATTGTTTAACGCCTCAAGTGCTTTAGAGCCAACCGGTATTAGGCGTTCTTTGGCGCCTTTGCCTCGCACTAATATTTCACCGCTACGAGTGTTTATATCTTGCATGTTAGCGCCAACTAACTCACTAATGCGTAAGCCTGATGAATACATCAGTTCCATCATCGCTTTATCACGAATGGCAAGTGGATCATCATCGGGTATTTCGAGTAAACGAGCCATTTGGTCAACATCAAGGTTTTTAGGTAAAGGCCGCGCAAATTTAGGGCCTTTTATGCCCTGTGCCGGATTATGGTAATGCACTTGCTCAGTAATATTTTTTGCTTTTAAAAATTTATACAAACTACGTATGCAGCTTAATTTTAAGCTGATTGTTCTGCCACTTAATTGTTTTGCCCGTAGTGCCATACTGTAACGACGAATATGCTCACTTTGTACCGCAAACCAATTGTCGCACAGTTTATTAAAATACAAGGCGGCAAAACCTAATTGGCTGACATACTGATTAACGGTGTGCGCTGAATATTGACGTTCAAATTTTAAGTAATCACTAAATAATGTAATGGGTGTACGCCAGCTATCGCTTAAGTCGCTTATATTTGGCGCGTTATCGCTCATGCCAGTTCCAGTAACCGTATTTGCAATGAGCGCACAAAATCTAATACAAATAAGTTATCTTGTGAGGGCTCAAAGTGGTTTTCATCGTGGCTGCCAAAAGCCAAAATTGCGTAGGGGTTACTCGGCTCACCAATTAAATAAAGTGCGGTCGATTGGGTATCATTGTTGAAGAGTAAGTCGCGTTCTTGCTGATTTACACGGCCTAAATAATGATTACTATCTGACAGTCTATGCTTCACTAACTCTTCAAAGGCATTATCGTATCTAACGAGTTTGCATTCATTAATAGTCGGGCTCATACAAATAATATTGCGTAAGTTACTGGCCAGTGTATTAAAGTCGTAATTACTCCACAGCTGTCGGTGACATTGGCTAAATAAACGATAAACCAGTTCATTCTGGGTCGCATTTTTGCTCATGCTGTCTATTTGATTTTTTAGCTGTGTATTGTGCTCGCGTAATTGGCGCTGCTGAATATGCACTAATGAAGTAGCACCCTGTACTTGCTGTTGTAACTCAAGTTGCGCTAACAGCTTAGGTTGCTCAATTAAAAAATCAGGATGCTGTTGTAAGTAATCTATTACTTGCTGTTTAGTTAATTCACTCATAGTGCAACTTGCCCATCAAATACATGTTCAGCGGGACCTGTCATACGCACTGGATGGCCCTCGCCACTCCAGCGCACTTGTAAGCTACCACCGGGTAAATCAACTTGTACTGTACTGGTGAGCTTATTTTGGATAAAACCAATCACCATGGCAGCACACGCGCCGGTACCGCAAGCAAGTGTTTCGCTTACACCACGCTCCCATACTCTGAGTTTAATGTGCTCTTGAGAGATAACCTGCATAAAGCCAATGTTCGCGCGTTGTGGAAAACGCTCATGGTTTTCAAGCAACGGGCCTAGGGCATCCACTTGGGCTGTTTCTATATCGTCTACTTCCATTACGCAATGAGGGTTACCCATAGATACGGCACCACTAAAAACGGTATGCTCTTCTGCGCGAATAATATAAGTCAGCTCACGTTTGGTTGCTTTGAGTGGAATTTTATTTGGCTCAAAATTAGGGTGACCCATATTAACGGTTACTTGACCGTCTTTTTCAATATACAGGGTGAGATTACCAGACTTAGTCGACACGCTGATTTTATGTTTATTGGTTAAGCCTTTCATGCGTACAAAGCGGGCAAAGCAGCGCGCACCGTTACCACATTGTTCTACTTCGTGGCCGTCAGCGTTAAAAATACGATAGTGAAAATCGAGATCCGGTGAGTAAGGGGCTTCAACCATCAGTAGTTGGTCAAACCCAATGCCGAAATGGCGATCGGCCAGCTTTTTGATTTGATCACGGGATAAAAAAACGTTTTGTGTAATGTTATCAATCACAACAAAGTCGTTACCTAAGCCGTGCATTTTGGAAAAATTAACTAACATAGCGCTCTAATTCGGTTTTGCTCTGTGCTAATCATGCCACAGAGCAGCTAGTTGGCAAAAACGTTTATGGTAAAACTTTCTCACCTTGGTATAAGCTTTCGATAGTTTCGCGTTCGCGAATAAGGTGATGTTGCTCACCATCGACCATTATTTCGGCAACTCGTGGACGTGAGTTATAATTTGAGCTCATGGTAAAACCATAGGCTCCAGCGCTTCGCTGTACTAACAAATCACCTTGTTTGAGTGCCAGTGGTCGGTCTTTACCTAAAAAGTCACCGGTTTCACACACCGGGCCAACCACGTCATAGTTGTGGGTAGGTGTTTCGTCATCACGCACTGATACAGGAATAATTTTTTGCCATGCTTGATACAGTGATGGGCGTAACATGTCGTTCATACCCGCATCTACAATCGCAAAATACTTGTCTTGGTTTTGTTTAATAAACTCAACTTGTGTTACTAAAATCCCCGCGTTTGCGGCAATGGCTCGCCCGGGCTCAAAAATCAGTTCTAGGTGACGGTAATTTGCAAGGCGCTGCGTTACTTGTGCTGCATATTCACTTGGGTGTGGAGGTTGTTCGTCGTCGTAGGTTACTCCAAGGCCTCCACCTATATCTAAATGGCTTAGCTCAATACCTGCATTTTTTAATTCATCAATTAATGCCAGTAGTTTATCAAGCGCCTCTAAAAACGGTTTGGTTTGTGTAAGCTGTGAGCCAATATGGCAATCTACGCCAACAATCGTTAAGCCAGGTAATGATGCTGCATGTTGATACACACTTAATGCAGACTCGATTCCAATACCAAACTTATTTTCTTTAAGTCCAGTAGAAATATACGGATGTGTTTTGGCATCAATATCGGGATTAACACGAATAGAAATTGGCGCGTCTAAATTAAGCTCGCAGGCCACTTCTGAAATGCGCTCAAGCTCTGAAATTGACTCAACATTAAAACATTTAATGCCTAACTCTAACGCATAAGCAATTTCGTCAGCCGTTTTAGCAACCCCAGAAAATACCACTTTGTTAGCAGCGCCTCCGGCTTTTATCACCCGTGCTAATTCGCCTTTTGAGACAATATCAAAACCCGCTCCAAGTCGTGCCAATATGTTTAACACCGCAATATTTGAATTTGCTTTAACGGCATAACACACTAGGCTTTTGTGATCTTGAGTCGCATTAGCAAACGCTAAATAATGGCGTTCAAACGTGGCTCTGGAATACACATAACACGGCGTACCATAGTGCTGTGCAATGGTTGCTACGCTGACATCTTCAGCAAATAGTTGGTTGTTTTTATAATTAAAAAAATCCATTTACTGCTCCTGTTGTTGCTCGGCGGGTGTTTGTTTGTTAGGAATGTCAGTTGGCTGCTTTTGTTCAGCAGGCTGCTCGGGTAAGTACAGCGGGCCGCTTTGGCCACAGCCAGCTAATGCACACAACAATACGGTGCTGATTAATAGTTGTTTTAATTGTAAGGTATATGTCGCTTTCATTAGATTAATACGGTTGCTGGCTTTATAATCGCAGAGTAACAGAATATCTAAAAAATGCAGCTATTCGCGGATGATTTTATTCCTGTTACACTAGCTCTATAAACATGCACCCATTATTTAGGCGCCTCGCCTGCAAAGGAAATTAACGATGACTGATCACGAATATCACCAGTTAGCAGAAGCTCTTATGTTCACTATTGAAGAACAAGTTGATGATTGTGAAGCAGATTTAGATTATGAATCGGCTCAAGGTATTTTAGAAATTATTTTTCCAGATCGCAGTAAGATTGTGATTAATAAGCAAGCACCTTTGCACCAAGTATGGGTAGCAACAAAATTTAATGGTCACCATTTTGAAATGCGTGATGGGCAATGGATTGATAACCGCTCGGGTGCAGAGTTTTGGAGCTTCATTAACGAAGCGTCTACACGCCAAGCGGGTCAAGAAATTAAATGGCAATCAACACTATGAGTTTAGGGTTTGTAGAATACCCAGCGCAAAGCGCCCATAAAGCCACGGTGATTTGGCTGCATGGCTTAGGTGATTCAGGTGATGGTTTTGCACCTGTTGCCCCGCAGCTCGACTTACCTACTGAGTTAGGAGTGCGTTTTATTTTTCCGCACGCGCCTATGCAGGCTGTTACAGTTAATGGCGGTATGCAAATGCGCTCATGGTACGACATTAAATCTATGGATTTAGATAAACGTGCCGATGAGCAAGGGGTTAGAGAATCAGCTGCAAAAGTTGAGCAACTCATTACACAAGAAATTGCTAACGGCATACCTGCCAGTAAAATTATTTTAGCGGGCTTTTCGCAAGGTGGCGTTGTATCGCTTCATTTAGCACCGCGTTTAGAACAAAAGCTGGCTGGTGTAATGGCGCTGTCAACCTACATGTGTGTGCCACATAAATTGGCAGATGAAGCAAAACAAACACAGTTAAATATATTTATGGCTCATGGTAGCCAAGATGACGTTGTACCGCATAGCGCGGGTAGAAGTGCGTTCGAAGTATTATCAACGCATAACATGGATGTAAGTTGGCAAGAATACCCTATGGGGCATCAGGTTTGTACACAAGAGTTACAAGCTGTGCGCCAATGGTTAATTTCTCGCTTAAGTTAGTTTAGGAGCCGCTGAGGGTCAAAATGAGTCAAAAAATAGTAATAACAGCAAATGTAAAACGTGAACCACAGGTAAGCGAACCCAACGTGAGCTATGAGTGGCATTGGCGTCGGATTGTGAGTATTTCTATGTTGGTGATTATGATCTCTGCAGCGGTTATTTACGGCCTGTCTAGCGCCGTGAATGCTGATCAAGGGACGCCGCATCCTAATGAGCAGCTTGATTTTACTGAGCAACAAACAGCAATTGTGTCGCTAAGCGATGATAATGCAGCACCAGTAGAGAGTGAAAAAGCCATAGATGCAGATGAGGAGCAGGCAAGCAGTGTCGCGATTGCAGACCCTAAAACCTTTTCCTCAGTTGAGCAAAAATCAGCTTCTATTACTGAACCGGTACCATCGGAGCCTGAAGTTCAACAAAGTATTATTAAGCAAGAAGTAGAGCCAACGATCACTGCTGAGCCTGAAGAAGCAACCATTGCAGCAATAGACACTCAAGCCCCTGAAGTTGAGACTGTTAGTGCAAAGCCAGTTGAGCAAAAGAAATTTGCTGCATCTGCACACATTGCTAGTGTAGCTGTGGGAGCCAAAATAGATACAGCCACAATTAGCCGTGCAGTTCTGACTCGCAGTGTCAGTAACCGTGAGCCAACCAATGTATTTGCCGCCGATGTGCGTTTAAATCAATTTGAAGAGTCGCTGTCATTTTTTAGTGAGCTTAAAAACTTACAGGGCCAGCAGGTAAAACATGTGTGGTTATTTGAAGGTGAAATAATGGCTGAAGTGGCGCTTAAGGTCACTTCTCCGCGTTACAGAACGTACTCAACTAAAAATATTATGGATACTCAATTAGGGCATTGGCGCGTTGATGTAGTTGATGAAAACGGGCTGCTCATCGCTCAAAAAGAATTTAGAGTTTTAGCAAATTAAATAGCCTTAGATTGAATAAGTTTTAATTCTAAAAGCTAGTAATTATTAATGGATATTTTATGACTGAAAAAACAAAGTTAGTTCGCATTGCCACTCGTAAAAGTGCATTGGCACTCTGGCAGGCTGAATTTGTAAAAGCGCAGCTAGAGCATTTTCATGATGACGTGCGTGTAGAGCTCGTGCCAATGTCGACTCAAGGTGACATTATTTTAGATACACCGCTAGCTAAAATTGGCGGCAAAGGTTTATTTGTAAAAGAGTTAGAGCAAGCCATGCTAGATGGCCGTGCAGATATTGCAGTGCATTCAATGAAAGATGTGCCGGTAGAATTTCCGGATGATTTAGAGTTACACACTATTTGTGAGCGTGAAGATCCGCGTGATGCGTTTGTATCAAATAACTTTGCCAATATTGATGCGCTACCACAAGGCGCTATTGTGGGGACTTCAAGTTTACGTCGCCAGTGTCAAATTAGAGCGATGCGTCCGGATTTAGAAATTCGTGACTTACGTGGCAATGTCAATACACGTTTAGCTAAGCTTGATAGCGGCCAATATGATGCCATTATACTCGCTGCTGCAGGACTAATTCGTTTAGAAATGGGCGAGCGTATTCGTGACTTTATTGAACCAGAAGTCTCGTTACCTGCTAATGGCCAAGGCGCCGTAGGCATTGAGTGTCGTATAGACGATACCGTGACGAAAGCATTGTTAGCGCCGCTTGAGCATAACGAAACACGTATTCGTGTTAACGCTGAGCGTGCAATGAACCGCCATTTAGAAGGGGGCTGCCAAGTGCCAATTGGTGCTTATGCATTGGTTGAGGGTGACCAAGTACACTTACGTGGTTTGGTCGGTGCGATTGATGGCAGCGAAATTTTACGCGATGAAATTAGCGGTCACGTTGATGATGCTGAAAAGTTAGGTGTAGAGCTGGCTAAAAAATTATTAGCACAAGGCGCAGATAAAATTCTAGCTGACGTATATCGAGACGCGTAATGAAACATATCTTGATAACTCGGCCCGAAGGAAAAGGCGCAGCCCTTGCAGAGCAACTTGAGCAAGCGGGTTATCAAGCGTCTTTATATCCAGTTTTAAAAATAACCTACTTAACGCCAACAAACGTTGAATTAAGCCCGCTGGTGAACGCTGACAAAATTATTTTTGTTTCACAGGATGCGGTGCATGCATTAAATGCACTTAAGCCTGCTATTAATACCAAAGCACAGTTTTATGGGGTTGGGCAACAAACAGCTGATACTATTTATGAAGTATTTGGTGTGCGTGCCGCACTACCAAAACAACATGACTCTGAGGGGTTACTCGCGCTTAAGTCTTTGGCTGATGTTGATGGCAGTAATATTGTGTTGGTCAAAGGCATTGGCGGGCGACCTGAAATAGCAAAAACCTTGAAGCAACGTGGTGCTTATTTAAATAATTGTGTGGTGTATCAACGTGAGCCAGTAGAGCCTAGCTCAGCTAACTGGATAGACCACTGGCAAAGCCATAATGTACACGGTATAGTCATTACAAGTAATGCTGCAGTTGACGCCATATTTAATACTATCTCGGCGGCGCAACTAACATGGTTACAACAGTGCGAATTTTACGTTGCCAGTGAGCGCATAGGTACTTATTTACAGCAACAAAAAATAAATTCGACCCATATACATACTGCGGCAGGAGCTAGCGATCACGCTATGTTTACCTGCATTAATCAGCAAGGTAGCAAAATGAGTGAACAGTCAGCGACGTCAAAAGTAGAAAAATCAGCGCAGCCAACAGCAAAAAACACCTCTAATACGACTAAAAGTGACTCTGTAAATGCGAATAACCAAACGCAGAGCGCTCCTCAAAAAGTAAGTAAAGTAGGTAGCGTTGCGTTAGTGATTTCCTTGCTTGTTGCCAGCGGTGTGGGTTATGAGTTTTATCAAAAGCTTAATGCCAGTAAAGTGCAAAGTTTAGCAGTTAATACGCTGACAGAACAAAATAAAATGCTACAACAAGAGCTGCAAGCGCTTAAATCTGAGCAGCTTAGTTTGCAGCAAGCGTTGCTTAATAGCGAAGAACAAATCGCTATGGCACTCAATGAAAACTCTGTAAAAAATCAACAAGCATTAAAAGCCGCGCTGCAAAAGGTGCAACAAAGTGGTAATACATTAAATCCACAAGAGGTCACCAGCTTGCAACGCATGGCTGAATTTAAACTGTGGGCAGAACAAGATTACCCAGGCACCAGTGCCGTGCTTAAACGTTTAGATTCATTGTTAAGCGACCATTCTGGTACGCTTGAGTTGCGTCAAGCAATTACACAAGACATACAAACACTCGACAATATTAAACCCGTTGCGACAGAAGCGATTTATTTACAATTAAACAGCGTAATAAAGCGTATTGATGACTTGGTATTTAATGCGGTTAATTTGCCTGAAGAGGCGAGTATAAGTGATGAGAATGCACTCTCTGAAGATGTTAGTGATTGGCAACAAAACATTCTTAATAGTTGGAATAAAATAGTCGATAGCTTTATTACTATTCGCCATCATGAAGGCGTATTGATTGAGCCACTATTAACTGACCGAGAGCGTCATTTAATTACCCAGCGCATCAAGCTTAATATTACTCAGGCGCAAGACGCATTAATGGCTAAACAAGCTAGTATTTATTTTAACGCTTTGAATGATACAAAACGTTTGGTTAATGAATACTTTAAACAAGATGACGATGCAACAAAAGTGGTAATACAGACATTAGCCAATCTTGAAAAAGAATCGCTTAACTTTAATCCTGAAGTGACACTGCAAAGCACTCAACAAGTGAAGGAGTGGGCACAATGATAGGGCTGATTATTTTTATTGTCGCTATTGTATTGGTGCTAGCGATTACCCCCTTTGTGTTAGATGAAAAAGGCTATGTGCTGATTTCATTTAACAATACCACCATAGAGGGCACAATTGTTTCGTTTTGTATTATGGCAGCACTGAGCGCAGCGGCTTTATATTTAACTTATAAGCTAGTGCGTTATTGTTTATCTATATACAGAAATACTAAGCATGGCTTTTTTGCGCGAAGCCAAGAGCGTAAACATGCGGCAATAGAGCAAGCATTGTGGAGCCTCATTAATGATGATTACGAGCAAGTAGAAAGTGCACTATCAAGCAATAGTGTGCCTGCTAAATTTGACGATATACGTTTAGCATTATTAGCAAAAGCCGCACTTGCAAATAATCAGCTAGATAAAGCGCTTGAGCGTTTATTTGAAATCAGCCCAGAGCAACAACTTAAAGTGGCTAAGTTATGGTTAGCTAGTGGCGACAGTAGTGTAATTGAGCCGCAAATACGGGTGGCTGCAGAATCTAAAAAAGCCACGGTACTTGATTTGAAGTTGTACACCGAAGTTTTAGTGCAACAACAGCATTTTAAATTGCTTGAAGACTTTTTACCGCGTTTATTACGCAAAAATGCCTTGAATGATACCCAGTGGCAGCAAGTGTTTTTAGCTTATTTTGCTGCGCAAGCAAGTGATGAGTTAACCGCTAAATATCAACATTTAGGTAAAAAGTTGCAGGCGCATGCGCACACGGCTTATTTAACCCAAATGGCCAAAACAGGGCAGCTAGCAAGTATCGAAAATGAGCTAATTAAATTGCTCAAGCACAACAAGCAGCATGATCAACTGGCTTATATTTTAAGTGAAGCTGCACCAAGTAATGCTTATAAGCTGCAATCAAGTATTCAAGAGCGACTAAAAAAAGATGAGCATAATAATGCGTTACTATTAGCGCTTGCGTGTTTAGCCAATGCACAAGGTGATTACGACTTAGCAGCACGTGTTTTTGACAAAGCACTCAATAGCGAAAATAAAGCACAGTATCGACAACAAGCGATATTAAGTTATGAACACAGTGCACAATTAGATAAGGCACTTGTACTCTACCAATAATCAATTATAGTTATAAATCAATAATAAAAGCGCAGGAGCGACGGTTGTGAAAAATGTATTTACATTATCTTTTAGCCTCGCATGCGCTTATTTCTTTAGTGGTTATCTAAGTAACTTTTTATTCGCCGTTAACGGTTATGCGGTTGCCTCTTGGCCTCCGGCTGGTATTGCGCTGGCAAGCTTTTTACTATGGGGGCGTCGCGCTTATGCTGGCATTTTTGCCGGTGCGGTTTTTGTTAATTTAATTCACTTAGATAACTCCGCTGATATCTTAAATTGGCAAATATTAATCCAATCCCTCGGGGTTAGTTGCGCCATATTTTTTCAGGCTTGGCTTGGTGCATTCCTTATTACCAAAGTCATTAAAGCTCCCCTTAATTTATCTTCTTTAAAACTTAGTATTCAAAGCTTGGTGATTGGTGGGCCGCTATGTTGTGTCATAGCTGCTGGAGCAGGAACTAGTCTACTTGTTTTAAATCATTTTATTAGCACATCTGATGTCATCAGTACCTTTATTACTTGGTGGATAGGTGACTCAATTGGGGTGCTGATTTTTACCCCGTTAGTACTGGCTATATTTAACTATTCGCAGTTGCGTCATCGGCTACAAGTTATTTTACCTGCGTTACTTATTTACGCCATTATCAGTATTAGTTTTTATGGCGCGGCCAGTGTAAAAAAACAAAAAGACCTTCAAAAACAAGACGCCAAAGTACTAATGACGCAAAGTGCCATTAATCAGAAGTTAGATGAAGTGGCTGCTCATCTATCTTTGTTAGGTGCATTTTTAGCAAGTAGTGATCAAGTTAGCCTTGATGAGTTTAATCATTTCACCTCTAAGCAGTTGAGCTATAGTGAAGAGATTTTAGCGTTAAATTGGGTACCAATGATTACTGCCAAGTCTATTAATGATCCTGCTGAATGGGACAAAAATATCGTTATAAAGCAAAGAATGGCGAATGGACAGTGGCAACAAGCACCCTTTAGCAATACTTATTACCCCATAAAATACATTTATCCTATAAAGAACACGCAAGATTTGTTGGGCTTCGATTTGAGCTCTGATATAGATATTCGCGATGCCCTTAATAAAGCAAAAATTCTTAATGAGTTGGTACTGAGTAAACCATTTAAGTTAGCCCCTACAGATGATGAATTAAGCGTGCTTTTTATTTCTCCTGTATTTGGTGCTCCTGATATTGAAGGGGATTTCAAAGGATTTGTGATTGCGCTCGTTAACTTAGCTAAGTTGTCGCAGGTACTTTCATTTGATAGTAGTGGCGAAGTCGCGATTAGCTTTACTGATATAAATAAAGTAGATAATAAACAGACTCTTTATAGCGTTGAGCATGACTCAATGACGTTGCTAAAAGATTATCAGTTGTTAATTGGGCATCGGTTATGGCAGGTAGAAATATACCAGCCTAAGACGGAGTCAACCTGGCTTATTTATTGGTTAGCACAGATAGTGGGAATGTTATTTGTTTGGCTATTGATTATGTTTTTAATTTCAGTGGTCGCCACCAATGTTCGTATACGCGAACAAGTGGCAAAGCAAACGCTGACTTTGCGTCAGGAAAAGCAAAAAGCCGATAAAGCCAGTGAGATAAAAAGTCAGTTTTTAGCCAATATGAGCCACGAAATTCGCACCCCAATTAATGGTATTAAAGGCATGCATTACTTAGCACTGCAGCAGCGGGACTGGCCACTAGCAAAATCTTACATAGAGCAAGCTGATGGTGCGGTCAGCGTATTATTGAGAGTGCTTAATGATGTGCTCGATTTTTCAAAAATGGAAGCGGGTAAACTTGAGTTAGTGCAGGAACCTGTGGAGCTAAAGTCTCTAGCAAAAGAAGTTATGAGTTTAATGCAGTTTGAGGTCAGTAATAAGCCTTTGTCACTGCAAGTTGAGGTTGATCATGATGCTCCTTTAGTTGTTAATACCGATCCTATTCGTTTAAAGCAGGTGCTGCTGAACTTATTAAATAATGCCGTTAAGTTTACTGCTAAGGGCAGTGTCACATTAAAGATTTGGCAGTCAGCAAAAATGACTTATTTTAGTGTCAATGATACGGGGATTGGAATTAGTGAGGAGGCACAAAAACAGCTATTTAACCCATTCTCTCAGGCTGATAGTTCAACCTCACGCCAGTTTGGTGGCACAGGGCTTGGTTTAAGTATTTGTAAAAAATTAGTGGAGCTGATGGGAGGAGCAATTGATTTAAAAAGTAGTGAAGGTCACGGCTCTACTTTTACCTTTAGTTTACCGCTTCATTCTCCGTTACCTAAAGCACAATATTATTCAGGTAAGTTAGATAAAATAGATATAAGCAACCTATCACTGGCGAATTATCGCTTACTACTCGTTGAAGATAACCCATTAAATCAACATGTGGCTACCGCTATTTTAGAAACCAAGCAGGGTGTTGTTGATATTGCTAATAACGGACTTGAAGCGATTAAAATGCTAAGCGATAAAAGATACGACTTAGTATTAATGGATATTCAAATGCCACAAATGGATGGCTTAAAGGCAACGAAAGTGATTCGTAATGAATTAGGGTTTTTAGATTTACCTATTATTGGCCTATCTGCTAATGCGCACGAAGAAGATGCTAAAAAAGCGATTAACGTGGGGATGGATAACTATATAACAAAACCGATTGATGCAGATGCACTGTTTAAAATGATTTGGTTTTATTTATCACGTTAACTCTTTTTATATAAAAAGCAGACATAAGACCTCCAAGCGCTATTTTAAGTATTCTACACTTGAAATATTACTGTACCTGCGTATCATTCGCGCAATTTTAATTCAACCGAGTAGCTATTATGATCAATAGAAAAATACCTTTGCTAGATATTCACCGTCATTTAGATGGTAATGTACGCGCGCAAACCATACTAGAACTTGGTCGTCAGTTTAATATCGCTTTACCAGCGGACAATGTTGAAGCACTTATTCCTCATGTTCAGGTTATTGATCCTGAGCCAAACTTAATGGCATTTTTACAAAAGCTTGATTGGGGAGTGACGGTACTAGGCGATTACGATGCCTGTAGACGTATTGCGATAGAAAACATTGAAGATGCGCAAGCGCAGGGTCTTGATTATGTAGAGCTGCGTTTTAGTCCTTATTATATGGCTCAAAGCCAAGGGTTACACCCTCAAGGCGTTGTTGAAGCAGTGGTTGATGGTATCCGAAGTGCAACAAAAGATACTGATATAAAAGCAAACTTAATTGGTATTTTGTCTCGTACATACGGAGTTAAAACCTGTCAGCACGAGTTGGACGCGTTACTTGCCTTTAAAAATGATTTGGTTGCAGTGGATTTGGCCGGTGATGAAATTGGTTATCCTGGCGAGTTGTTTGTTGATCATTTTAAGCAAGTACGTGATGCATATTTGGCTGTTACTGTGCATGCTGGTGAAGCGTTAGGTGCTCCAAGTATTTGGCAAGCATTAAACGAGCTTGGCGCAAGCAGAATAGGCCATGGTGTTAAAGCGATTGAAGATCCAAAACTAATGGATTATTTACGCGATAACCGTATTGGTATTGAATCGTGCTTAACCAGTAATATTCAAACCAGTACAGTGAATGATTTAACCAAACACCCACTTAAGCAGTTTTTAGATCATGGTATTTTAGCTTGTCTTAACACGGATGACCCAGCTGTTGAAGGCATTGAAATTGAGTACGAGTACGCAGTGGCAGCACCAAAAGCAGGTTTGTCACAAGCCGATATGGAAAAAGCGCAAGCGAATGCGCTTGAAATTGCCTATTTAAGTGACGCTGATAAAAGCGCACTTAAAGCTAAAGTCGCACAGCGTTAAGTTGCTTATATTATCCAGAGTTCAGGTTATATAATTAAAAATGCCACTGTTTACAGTGGCATTTTTTTATATGTGCGCATTACAACTAACGTAATTATTATAAAGTGCTTTTAATATATCGGCACGGCTGATCATACCTACCACTACACCGCCATCGATCACGGGGTAATTTTTAGGCTTACCAGGCTTCATTTGTTCTGCTAATTCCATAATATTGGTATCGCCGTTCACGGTTACCACATCTGTTTGCATCAACTGCGATACTTTAACCATACCATCACAAAAATAACTACTTTGCATTAAGGGTTTAAGTAATTCTTGCTCTGAGATAAAGCCAACGAGCACCTTATTATCATCAAATACCGGCGCGCCTAGTAGTTTAAATTTTTCTAGCTCTGCTATGGCAGTGGTCATTTCTGTATTAGGGGTGATATGAGGCAACTTATGTTGCATAAAATCTTTTACTTTTGTATTTAACATTTAGGTTTCTCCCGCTTAATGTTCTGTACAAAGTATGGTTTATAGATTGGATTTTAGGAAATTGTTTATGTTGATGAGCTTAATAGGTAATAACAATCACAGTGCTAGCAATTAAAACAATTAAGGCACCCTAAGGTGCCTTAAAATAATGCGCTAATGTTACTTTATAAACGCGAATGCATCTGCGTACATGTTTTCACGAGTGGCGCCATGATTTATAAAATCATCACGTACTATGCCAATCATGTCAAAACGACCTGCCATGTAAATATCGTAAGGTTCTAACGAGATGATATCGTTCATCACCGCTTTATGAACATAACCAGTGTGGCCAGTCCAGCTGTCGGTAGGATGCTCTACTACAGGAATAAATTTAAAGTTTTCACGGCTATCTGCCCATGCTTGCATTTCGGTATGTGCATATAGCGCCGACTCTTCTTTTACTCCCCAGTAAAATAGCACCGGGCGCTCACAGTTGATTTCAGCTAAATGCTCGGCCATTGACTTTGCGTAAGAAAAACCAGTACCGCCGGCGAGTAAAATAATTGGACGCTCGCACTGCAAACGCAGCTGAGAAATACCTAAACCTGCTTCAATCGTTACGGTTTGGTTCTCGTTGTGGGCACTACGAAGGTGTTCTAATGATTGCATCGCGTAAGAGTCTGCGTTTGATGCGCCAATGTGTAATTCTAATGCATCAGTTTGTGAGGGGCGACTCGCGATTGAAAACGCACGTTTATCTTTTTCACCTAAAACCAACTGTAAATATTGACCAGCTTCAAATGCTACAGGCTGTTGCGGCTTTAAAATAACTTTATGAACAAATTCTGTTAGTGGGCTGATAGAAACAACTTCAGCGAGTAATGTTTGCATGTTTTACCTTAAATTAGCGGATACGCACTTTATTTGAGCAATAATAGCATATCCGCAGGGTGAGTTTATAGCCTAGAGGCCCTAGACCAAAGTCGTTAAAGAATATCTAAGCTATCCCAAAGCTCATCAACTCGATCCTTAGTGGCTTGATCCATTACAATAGGTTCGCCCCATTCTCGAGTTGTTTCACCAGGCCATTTATTTGTTGCATCCATACCCATTTTTGAACCTAGGCCAGATACGGGCGATGCAAAATCTAAATAATCAATTGGTGTGTTTTCAATTAACGTCGTGTCGCGCGCAGGGTCCATACGAGTAGTGATAGCCCAAATTACATCGTTCCAATTTCTAGCGTTAATATCATCATCACAGACAATAACAAACTTAGTGTACATAAATTGTCGTAGGAATGACCAAACCCCCATCATTACGCGCTTGGCGTGACCTGGATATTGTTTTTTCATTGTTACCACGGCCATACGGTACGAACAACCTTCTGGCGGTAAATAAAAATCGACAATTTCTGGAAATTGCTTTTGTAAGATTGGTACGAATACTTCGTTTAATGCCACCCCTAAAATCGCAGGCTCATCCGGCGGACGGCCAGTAAAAGTACTATGGTAAATAGGGTCTTTACGATGTGTAATATGAGTGACCGTCATAACTGGGAAGTCGTCGACTTCGTTGTAGTATCCTGTGTGGTCGCCATATGGACCTTCCGGCGCCATCTCTCCAGGCATAATATGCCCTTCAAGTACGATTTCTGCACTGGCTGGTACTTGTAAATCATTCGAGATTGACTTAACTACTTCAGTTTTACTACCACGTAGTAAACCTGCAAAGGCATATTCGCTTAACGTATCTGGAACGGGGGTAACAGCGCCTAAAATAGTCGCAGGATCTGCACCTAATGCCACCGAAACAGGGTAGGGCTGGCCAGGGTGTTCTTTACACCACTCTTGAAAATCAAGCGCGCCACCGCGATGAGATAACCAACGCATAATGATTTTATTTTTACCCAATAGCTGTTGACGATAAATCCCTAAATTTTGGCGCTTTTTGTGAGGTCCTTTGGTAACGGTTAAACCCCAAGTAATCAAAGGTGCAGCATCGCCAGGCCAGCAGTGCTGAATAGGAAACTTAGTTAAGTCAACGTCGTCACCTTGTAAAATAACTTGTTGGCAGGGGGCTTTTTTAACTTCTTTAGCCGGCATATTAAGTACTTGCTTGAATACCGGAATTTGTCCGAGCGCTTCTTTAATGCCTTTTGGCGGCTCAGGCTCTTTTAGAAATGCGAGTAATTTTCCAACTTCACGTAATTCACTCACATCTTCTTGGCCCATACCCATAGCTACACGCTTTGGGGTACCAAACAAGTTAGCTAAAACGGGAATGTCGTACCCTTTAGGGTTTTCAAATAATAAAGCAGGGCCTTCGGCACGCAGTGTGCGGTCAGCAATTTCGGTCATCTCAAGATACGGGTCGATTTCTTGGCTGATGCGTTTTAACTCGCCTCGTTTCTCAAGTAAATCGATAAAATCGCGCAGATCTTTGTATTTCATTGTGGGCCGTTACTTAGCAAAAAGTTAAAAGTATTATACCCAGTTCATACAAGCCAAGTCATTAGCTGCGCTTAAAACTTAAAGCGCTCTACTGCACCTTTTAACGAGTGTGCAAGTTGGTTAACGTCTTCACTTTCGCTTGCTAGGGTCGTTGCATTGTTGGCATTTAAGGTAGCCTGCTCGGTTACCTTAGCCATTATTTGTTGAATATCGGTGCTGTTTGCCAGTTGTTCATGTGAGGCACTCGCAATCTCTTTACTCATAGCATTAACCGATACCAGCGTGCTCTTAATACGCTCAACAGCACTATTTAGTTCAGTACTGTTTTCAACGCAATGCTTAGCCTGTTGTTGGCCATCATTTATTTCAGTTTGAGTGGTTTGAGTATGCTGCTGTAGAGTGTTAATCATGGTGGTAATTTCGCTTGTAGAACTTTGTGTGCGCCCTGCAAGCGAGCGTACTTCATCGGCTACTACGGCAAAACCTCGACCATGTTCACCAGCACGTGCCGCTTCAATTGCGGCATTAAGTGCCAGTAAGTTAGTTTGCTCTGCAATACTGCTAATGGTATCGACAATGGCACCAATTAGTTGCGTATATTGAGCTAGTTCTTCTGTACTGCTTACTGCTCTATCTAAGCGGCTTAAAAGTGCTTCAATGCTTTGGCTATTATTATTTGCAATGTCGTTAACGTCATTGGCAAATTGCGAGGCATTAGTAATTTCATTAGAGGTGCTTTGCGCTTGTTCGTGTACGGCTTGAGAACTTTGCAACATTTGCTGTGCTAATGAGGTTGCTTGTGCACTACGTTCCAGCTGTTGCTTAGCAACAATGGTCATTTGCTGGCCTTTTTCGCTGGTTTGAATAGCTGAATTATCTAGTTCGTAAGCATCGTTACTAATGGCTTTTATTAAGTGAGTTAAATCATCACAAAGCTTATTAGTGTTATGCATCAGAGTACCAAATTCATCTTTACTGCGGGGATTGCTACGCTTAGAAAAGTCACCTGAGGCTATGTGAGCAAGTTCTTTGTTTACCTTTTTAAGCGGTTTTAGCATGGCGTTAGTAGTAAAAACTGAAATAATAATCAGCAAAGCAATTAAAACAAACGCAATAATAATCACTAAACTAGAGCCGGTATTAATCGCTGACTTAGCGCTCTCTTGTAGGGAGTTAAAGCGTATGTCAGCCAGTTTATTAAGCTCAATCAGTTGACTTTCAATACTAATAAATGCCTGTTGAAAGCTTTCAAACCGCTGATCAACTTTATCTTTATTATTGAGCACAGCATTTTGCAATGCATACAGCCCATCAGGATTATTTAATAAGCTGCTTAAATCGTTAAACGCTGTAATTAGCTCATTAGCGTTGAGTTTATTAGCAATTGGGGCGGCTTGTTGCTCTAAGTAGCTAAGATTAGATTTAATATTATCGAGTAAAAAAGAGGTATCTTGCTGATGATCGTTTATATTTTCTGAAGTTGTTATTTGCCCAATCCCTTTGACATTATTATTTAAAGTAAATAATAAATCATCAACACGAGTCGCAGTGCCAAATACTGCATTCAAAAGTGATTGCTGGTTGCTCTCAACGTTTATGAGCTCTATATCAAGCAAGCGGTTACTGAGTTCACGAAGCTGTTCATTAAACGTAATTGTTAGTGCTGCGGCTGAGCTTTGCGCCTTAAATCGTTGCTCTTTTGCTGCAAGCATTTGGTTGCTTATTGTATTTAGCTGGGCGAAGTCTTTGTTAATAGCTGTAAGAAGTATTTGCATACCTTGCTGCTGGGCAACTTGTGCTTTTAGTGTTTCTAATTTACTAAAAAACTGCGTTTGTTCAGCGTGTGCCTGCTTTTTATTTTCCAGCAGTAAATTAAGTTTAGTTTGGCTATAAGCAATGGCATTAAATTTAGTGATTGAAAGGAGTGATAAACGAAGGTCTTTACTGGCTTGTTGTACAGGCACTGCCAACGCTTCTATACGTGTGTTAGTGATACTAATTTGATTTAGCGACCAGTAAAAAAATATGCAGCTAGTAAGCATTAACAAGCCAATGGCTGAAAAGGCTAAAATTATTTTATGTTTTATAGCGAGAGATTGCATAACTTTATCAACAATATTAAGACTTTTGTTAGTGTAGCAAGTTTTTTAATTTGATGTTAGTTATTGGTTAACTGCTGCTGCATTGGTATTTTTTGCCGTTAATTATTAGCATTGCTTGCTCTCCTTTACTCCAAAATAACACCTCTTGATTAATGTATTTACTGCCTGAAGCACTCACCTCATGATTCAATATGTAATCATGATCATAAAAGCTCAGCTTTGCTTGCTTGTTGCTAATAATATCAAGTTTTGCAGGTGCGTTATCGCAAACATAGTTATTTGTAACTGGCTGCTTATTGCATGCAGTCAAAGCTATTAGAGCAATAATAACGATAGCGTGTTTCATTGGCTGTGCCTTATTGAGTCCCTTGTTTAATTAAGAGCTTAACAAAGCTAAATTAACCGTTGGTGAAAATATAGCTTTACGTTATGTTTAAGATCTTATTTTTAGTTAGGAAATTTCATGGCTGGCACCAACCTTTTAACATTACTGGATGATATAACGACTTTGCTGGATGATATTGCGACCATGAGTAAAGTTGCGACAAAGAAAACAGCCGGAGTACTTGGTGATGATTTGGCACTTAATGCTCAGCAAGTTACTGGGGTTACTGCTGATAGGGAACTGCCCGTTGTATGGGCAGTGGCAAAGGGGTCGTTTTTAAATAAAGCCATATTAGTCCCTGCTGCGTTATTAATTAGTGTGTGGTTGCCTTGGCTAATTACTCCACTTTTAATGATAGGTGGCTTATTTTTATGTTTTGAAGGCGCAGAAAAAATATTTTTATCTCATCATGCAGAAGCGACAGAAGGTGCTGAAAATTTAGACCTGGCAGAGTATGAAAAACAAAAAGTTAAAGGCGCCATTCGTACTGATTTTATTCTTTCCGCCGAAATTATTGTTATTACATTAGGCACGGTCGCAGGGGCGACATTAATGAACCAGGCGCTGGTATTGAGTGTGATTGCCATCATTATGACAATTGGTGTTTATGGACTGGTAGCAGGGATTGTAAAGCTTGATGATGCGGGCTTATATTTACTTAATCAATCCAAACTCTCCGCAAGCAAGTTTAAAGAATTACTCGGTAAAGCCTTATTAGCTGCAGCCCCACGGTTAATGCAGTTTTTAGCCTTTGCGGGCACAGTGGCAATGTTTTTAGTGGGTGGTGGAATTTTAGTACACGCAATTGAGCTTTTGCATCATACCCAAGTGGATGTAACTCATTATGCGCAGTCGGTTGCTGGTAGCACAGGAGAAATACTAGCCCCTTTAGTATTTGACGGACTGTTAGGAATAGGTGCTGGTTTGGTTCTTGTGATTGCGCATGTCGCTTATACTAAGTTATTTAAAGCAAATAAGTAGCGGTGGTAACGCTACTTTATTTTATTCGCACTGAGTTGTTTTGCATAGTTGCTCAAGTTCGTATTTAGCTTTGCTATTACCTTGAGCAATAGCTTTTTTATACCAATAAATCGCCTGCTGAATGTTCTTTTTTGTACCTTGTCCATCACGATACATTTGAGCAAGATTTAGTTGACCCCATTGTGAGCCTGAGTTTGCTGCTAGGTTAAAGCTTTCAAGCGCTTCGTTATATTGCTTATCTTTATAGTAAATAATCCCTTGCTGATTATTCTCATCGAGCTTTAAGCCTTTATAAAGAGGTTTAGGTTTAGGTGGAAACATCACAAACCCGCCATAAAGTGAATATGCTTGTGGGCGTAGCACGTCAAATATAATGTCATCTTCGTATAAACGTTTTATTTCATTACGAGGCAGAGTAATAGTTTGAGAAGAAAAGTAATCTCTTTGTACTAATAAACTTGCACGCATCGCTGTGGTAATGGCACTAGTGCGCTTATAGCTGTAATTACTCACCTGAAACGTTATAAATTGCTCATCAAAGCTGAGTACTTGCGCAACTTTTAAATTAGTGAGTGTCCATGGTTCGTGAGTGAACTTATCGGCTTTAACTAAATAGGTATCATAAGCTTTTGGGGAGGTTAAATAGCTTTGTTTTAGTGTTTCAGTGTTGAGGTGCTTTTGATAAAAAAATAACGCCCCCCATAGTAATAAAATTAATCCAATACAGTATTTTGGTAGGCTAAGCTTTTCAAACAGAGGTAACGTCTTAATGTTGATAGCCTCACTATGTCCGCATTGATAGCACTCGCGTTTATAGCTTAACTTGATCGGAAATATAGGAAAAATGGTAAAGCGTAAAAAGCGACTTTGATTAACTAAGTGATAGCTGTTGTTGTTGCAGTCGGGGCAGCACTGAACGTGTGTAAAATGAGGGAATGACTGACTAGTATTGAAAAGCAACATAATAAGGCTCCTTGTTAATTTACAACTTTAGAGCAAGTGATAAATTAGTAAAGCAGCAAACTGTAAGTAATTATGTCATATAGGATTAGTTTATATAGCCCATACTTTTTAATATGGGCTTTGTAGAGAATCAGCTTAGAAGCTAAATTGTGCAGCTAAACGCACACTTGTGCCTTCACCTACGGTAACGTTATTTAAACCGCCACCGGCTAGGTAGTTTTTATCGAATAAGTTCTCAATATTTAAACGTAAGTTAACATCGTTGTTATTTAAGTTAAGCTTGTAGGTTGCGCCAATATCAACACGAGTATAACCCTCTTTTGTTACGGTGTTAGCGTTATCAGCAAAACGCTCTCCTTCGTAGAACGCACCTGCATTAAAAGCAACAGCGTCATTGAGTTCATAACGTGTCCATAAAGAGGCAGACCATTTTGGAGCATCAGTAGGGCGTTTGCCCTCTAATTTTTCATCACGCTCATAGTTAGCATCTAAATACATGGTTGATGCCATAACAAATAAACGGTCAGTTGCAGCGCCCTGAGCTGCAAGCTCAAAACCTTTATGGCGTTGCTCACCTGCCTGTGTGGTGATGCTGGTTATATCACCGATAGGGTTAATAAGATCTTCGCTCACTAAGGTGCCTGTTTTGCTAATATCAAATAAGGCACCGCTAAGCATTAATCGGTCATCAAACAGTTGCCATTTTACCCCAATTTCCTTTTGCTCAGAGGTAATAGCATCGAGCTTCATACCGTTATTAACATCTTTATCATTTACTAATGTTTCGTTTTGCGGCTCAAATCCTTCTGAGTAACTTGCATAAACAGTTGCAGAGGCATTTGGATGGTAAAGTACACCAACTTTAGGTACGAACGATTCGTTATTGCTGTTTTCTTTACTTTGTTTATCGTAACGACCACCCAGTGATAGTTGCCATTCTGGTGAGAATGAAATTAAATCTTGGATATAAACCCCGTAGTAGTCGTAAGCAGATGAGCTAATAGTGTCATCTGATTTGTAACTTATATTTGGGCGATTAGGCTCATTTTGATCGGCAGAAAAATTAATCGTATCAGCAGATGTGCGTAATTGGCCGTAGTAATAATCCAGTGAGTTAACGCCTACAAGTAATTGATGATGCACACCCAAGGTTTCAAATTCGCCAATGAAGTCAATAAAAGCAGTTTTAAACTGCCAATCATCGAAGCGATCGTAAGGACGTGACTGGTAACTATCACCTTCGATAAAGTCACTTGGCTTACGTGGTGCTGACTCAAAGCGCTGGCGTTCAAACGTTTGCTCATTGTAGCCTAAATTTACTTGCCAGTTATCGGCTAAAAATACTTTGAAATCAATACCCATGTTTTCAACAGTAATGTCGGTAAAGGCCCATGACATATCACGAATTGTTTTGTCATCGCCAATAATGTTGGCATCATTATCTATCCAAGCGCCAGTATCTAAGCCTGCTTCGTCATCAGTGCGATCATAATGAACACGTACTAGGGCATTATCGCTAATATCGTAATCAACCACTAAGGCACCTAAGAAGCGATCGCGTTCGCGGTTATCACCATTTTGGTATTCTCGCCAGTATTCAACATCTTGTTTTACTAATACACCACGGGCACGTAAATCTTCAGCCTCGGTGAGTGCGCCGCCAGCATCAAGCATAAAGCGAGTTGAACCATGTTGGTCAACATCGGCACTGGCACTAAATAGCGTTTGTGCAGTTGGCTTTTTAGTTACCATGTTAACTAGGCCACCGGGGCCTGATTGCCCATACAAAATACTTGAAGGGCCTTTAATAACTTCTACTTGCTCTAAAATTTCAATGGGTTGTTGGTAATGAGACCAATGCTGGTGGCCATCACGCAGGTAGCCGGTTGATGAGCTTAATTGAAAACCACGTAAGTTAAATACTTCTCTGTTTCGTTGTTTAGACCCTGCAGTTAAACTAGCATCATTGGTCAATACTTCACCAAGAGTGGTTGCTAGTTGCTCATTAACGATTGTGTCAGTGATTACGGTAACTGACTGTGCGGTATCGAGTAATGAGGTTGAGGTTCTCATTGCCCCACTGGCATTATCTACTTTGTAGTCGTTGAAATAGCTACCTTTAACTTCAATGCGTTCTATATTTGTGGTGTTGGCAAATGCATTTGCAGAGGTGCTGGCTAAAAGTGCAATAAAAAGAGGGTTAAGTTTCATTAGTGGCTTCCGGCTTAGAATTATTAGAGTAGTAAAACGCCGCAGATCTTAATGAAAACAACTATCATTTGCAATATCTTTATTGCAACTTTTAATCGTACGTTGCTAATGGTTGCTAATTGTTAATTCTGCTATTATTAGCCGCATATTAATTGAGACTTTTCTCAAGTTATTTTTTGCTATGGAATTTACTGTGACTGCAACTGCTTTTTCATCGTTGGCCTTACCTTCAGGGTTAGTTGATAATTTATCAACGCTTGGCTACACCCAAATGACGCCTGTACAGGCGCAAAGCCTACCGCCTGTTTTAAGTGGCAAAGATATTATTGCCCAAGCCAAAACAGGCTCAGGTAAAACAGCGGCATTTAGTTTAGGCGTTTTAGCCAAGCTAAATGTAAAACGCTTTCGTATTCAGTCGCTAGTATTATGCCCAACTCGTGAGCTTGCAGAGCAAGTGGCGGTTGAGATGCGTAAACTAGCGCGTGGTATTCATAACATTAAGATTTTAACTTTGTGTGGTGGGGTTTCAATTGGGCCGCAAATTGGTTCACTCGAACATGGTGCACATATTATTGTGGGTACACCGGGGCGAGTTGACGATCATATTCGCAAAGGTACATTGCGTTTAGATGATGTTGAAACTCTGGTACTTGATGAAGCCGACCAAATGCTTGATATGGGTTTTCAAGACACCCTAGATGCCATAATTGATCGCATTCCAACCAATCGTCAAACGTTGTTATTTAGTGCTACTTTTCCAAAATCAATTGAAGCTATTGCTAAGCGTGTACTTAGTAATCCAGAAATGATTAAAGTAGAAGAGCAGCAAGAAAAAAGCACGATTAAGCAATACTTCTACAAAATGGATAATAATAAACAGCGTTATCCAACGCTTAAGCTGTTACTTCTTAAATTTACCCCGCAAAGCTGTGTGGTGTTTTGTAATACCAAGGTTGAAACGCAGCAAGTATGTGATGATTTAGCCGATGAAGGCTTTAGTGCGGTGGCACTGCATGGTGATTTAGAGCAGCGTGACCGTGAGCGTACACTGATTCATTTTGCGAATAAGAGTGCGTCTATTTTAGTGGCTACTGATGTAGCGGCGCGAGGCTTAGATATTGATGACATGGACATGGTGATTAACTATCACTTAGCTCACGATCCACAAACTCATGTACATCGTGTTGGCCGTACAGGACGAGCAGGTAAAAAAGGGATTGCGTGTTCTATTTATGGTGAGGCAGAGCAATTTAAAGTGGCTCAAATTGGCGACCATTACGAGCGTGACTTTACTCCTGAGCCAATGCCATCTTATAACCTACTAGATAAGCCGCCATACAAACCTGAAATGGTGACGCTGATGATAGATGCAGGCAAAAAGCAAAAAGTGCGCGCGGGTGATATTTTAGGCGCATTAACCGGAAAAGACGGTGTTGCTGGGCGCCAAGTTGGTAAAATCAACGTACTTGATAACGTGGCATTTGTTGCGGTAGAGCGTAACTCATCTAAACCAGCGTTACGCAAATTAACCGAAGGTAATATTAAAGGACGTAAAATTCGTGCTCGTCGGCTAACGCGTTAACTCTCGATCTAATTTGAGCAACTCGCCTTGAGTTGCTCATACTCTATTTTTAGTTGTTTAAACACCTCATTGTCACCTCCTTGTTTATCTGGATGATGCTGCACTGCAAGTTGTCGCCAACGCTTTTGTAATGCTTTTAGTGTGACTGGCGATGTTAATTGCCAACGCACCAGCAGTTGTTGTTGCTGCTCATTACTCAGCGGAATTTCGCGATAAGTAGGCCTACTAAATTGCTGCCAAAAGCTATCTAATAACGCCTTGACTTCATCCGTAGATGTTTCAAAATTTTGCCAGTTTAAATAATAGTCGCGTAGTGGATCGTTAGGATGTAGTTGGTTATAACTGGAACTGTTTACTAGTTCAATATGTAAGCTTTTAACGACTAATTGTTGTTTTGGCATTAATTGCTGTTGTAGCTGATAAAGCGCATTCATAATTAAAAAATTGCGCTTAAATAGGTCGCGCTCAGGCTCGGCAGCTAAAGTATCAAGAAACCCACGTTGTTTTAACTCAGATGCTAAAGTATGAACCATCCACACTTTTTTATTGATTAATAGTTCAAAAATCTCATCTATCAGAGGGTTAAGCATTGTTTACAATCTATTAATTAGTGTATCTTGGATAAATTATCATATACCCAAATAACATTAAACCCCAAGGAGTGGGCGTGAGTGCCTGTTTTGAATTGGTCTAAATTAGATGTTTAAACTTGGTTTGGGTGTCGTTTTGTTATGGCTAGCAAGGATTTAAGGATATTTTTATGCTGACTCAGTTAAAGCGCATCTGCTTTATTGGCTTTTTGGCTGTTTTAAGTAGTGCATCAAATGACGCTTTATCAAATGAGCAGCCAAGTTTGTTTGAGCAGTTTAATCTTGAACAAGCATGGTCTGAAAAGCATCGCCTTGCAACCGATATCTTATCGAACCCTGATGTTCCAAATTTACAACGCATTACTATTTATAGCGATTTAGCTGAGCTGGCGTTTGCGCAAAGTGATTTAGCCAATGCACTAAAATATTTTAAATTGCTAGAGACCAATAGTACGTTAAAAGATCAGCCTAAACTTTTCTTTCGTGCGATTAAAATGCAAGGAGTTGTGCTTTATTATCAAGGGTTAGTGCAACAAGCGGTCGTTGATTATAGCCGCGCGTTAAACATCGCAATTGCGCTTAAAAGTCCGATAAAACAGGCTAATTTACTTAGTAATATCGGGCTTGCTTATTTTGATATGTATAACATGGAGCTAGCTCTTGATTATTATCAGCAAGCCAAAGTAATTTATGAAAAAGAGGGGAGCGCACAAGATAAGGCCGATATATTACATAATATTGCCGGTATTTATATTCGTCTCTCTCGATATGAGTCAGCTCTTGAGATGTACCGTGAGGTTTTAAAAGTTTTTCAAGAACTTGGCGATGAAGACGGTGTTGCCCAAGCATACGGTAATATGGGGGTGGCGTACACAGAATCGAGACAGTACCAATTAGCACTGCATTATAATCAGTTGGCCTTACGTTACTATCAAAGCGTTAATAATGCGTTTCAACTTTCTACCAAGCATACAAATTTAGCCACCATCAACCTTAAGCTAAATAAATTTGATGTTGCCTTTTATCACGCTAATGCGGGCCAACAATTTGCAATAGAGGCAGATAATAAGTCTTTACTGGCGGCAGCGTTACATGTGTTGTCAATTGTTCAATTTGTACAAGGTGATACGCAAAGTGCTAAACAAACCTCAGAGCACTCAATTACCCTTGCCAAAGAGTACAATAATGGGATGCGTATTAAAGATGGCTTAGGAATTGAAGCACTAATAAATGCGAGCTTAGGGGATTATGAAAAAGCGCTAAATTTACATCAACAGTACGTTGATTATCAGCGTAGTGTGAATACCGAAGAAGCCTCAAAAGCGGTCAGTCAATTTCAAATCCAGTTTGAATCGAATCAGCTAAACCAAGAAATTAAACAATTAAAACAACAACAATACTTACAAGAATTGCAAATAGCTAAACGTTCACAGTTAACGTTTTTGTTGGTGATTGTTGCCATATTAATTTTAATTACGGTAATTGCTGTTTATAAGCGCCGAACAGAAAAGCAAGCTAAGTTAAAGTTAAGCGAACAAGTTGAACAGCGTACTAAAGAGCTACAAAGTGTGGCGCAAGAGCTACGTGAAGCAAACGAGGTGAAAAGCCAGTTTTTAGCGAATATAAGCCATGAAATAAGAACACCGTTAACTGCTATTTTGGCACAAACTGATGATCTTATTAATGGTCTATACAAACCGGAACAGTTACAAGATGAGCTTAGAGTAATACAACGTCAAAGTGAGCACTTAAAAAGCTTGATTAATGATGTGTTGGACTTAAGTAAGATAGAGGCAAACCGGTTAGAACTTAATATTAGTTGTTTTGATGTAGTGAAGCTTATCAACGATATTCACGCTATGTTTTCTCCTCAAACTAAAGCGAAAGGTTTATCGTTAGTTTTAGACTGCCAGTTAGAAAAATCCTATTTTACGCGATTAGATTTAACGCGAGTAAAACAAATTCTTATTAATTTATGTGCTAATGCCATTAAGTTTACTCATAAAGGGCAAGTAACTATTGGTGTTAGTAAAACCGAGCAAGGGTTACTCTTTTCGATTAAAGACACTGGGATTGGCATGAGCTCATCTCAACTTAAACTTATTTTTGAGTGTTTTAGCCAAGCAGATAACAGTATTAGTCGACGTTTTGGTGGCACAGGACTAGGTTTGAGCTTGTCGCAGCAATTAGCGGCTATGATGGGTGGCTACATAAGTGTGCAGAGTGAGTTTAAAAAAGGCAGTGAGTTTTCATTTTATTTGCCTTGTATACAAGTTGAAGAGCAAGTTTGCCATGACGATCAGCAAGCTAAGTCAGATGAGCGACACAGATTATTATCAGGTAAGGTGGTGCTTGCTGAGGATCACAGTGATAACCGCAAACTGATCAGTCGTTATTTACATTCTCTTGGGCTAGAAGTGATTGCCGTTGAAAACGGTGAGCAAGCAGTAGAACAAAGTTTAAAGCTATACCCAGATTTAGTACTGTTAGATATTCAAATGCCTGTTATGGATGGTATTTCTGCGTTTGAACTACTCAAGCAATGTGGTTATGAGCAGCCTATTTTAGCATTAACGGCCAATGCTATGAGCCACGAGATTGACCACTACTTATCACTTGGTTTTAGTGACTATTTAGCAAAGCCAATCGATAAAGAGTCTTTTTATACTGTGCTAGCAAAATACTTAAATGCTGCAAATACAGAGGTATCAACTGAACAGATTCATGTTGATATGAGTGATTTAGTAACGAGCTTTCAACAAAGTTTAGCCGAAGAAAGCGAGCTTATTAAGCTACACTTTAAAGATGCTGATTATCAGGCGCTGCAAAAAGATAGCCATCGAGTGTTAGGGGCGGCACAAATGTTCGAGTTTAAAGACATAGCCTTAGCGGCAAAAGCGCTAGACGATGAATTACTTCAGCCACAAATAAATACACAAAGGCTAACAACATTAGTCAATAACTTACAGGCACTGTTTAAAAAGTACGAATAAATTAACTTAACCTGAACTCCGGATAATAAATCCATCTCAAGCAGCTATTTTCAGCGCTAACTGCGTTGAATTTATTTGCAATAGGCGAGCTATTGACGCGTAATTTCGCCTTGTTTTCACTAAAAATCTCTAGCTAGAGAAAAATAAACACAAATATTTTTTTGATTCAATATGTTAGTAAATCTCTTAACCAGAGTTCAGGTTAATCTACTTTAAAAACAAAAAAGACACCATTTGGTGTCTTTTTATTTAAAAACGTTGATTTAACTAGAGTTTAGCTTACTTACGTTTCATCGAATCAAAAAACTCATCGTTGGTTTTACTCATCGATAGTTTATCAATTAAAAATTCCATGGCGTCAATTTCTGACATGTCATGTACTATTTTACGTAAAATCCACAGCTTTTGTAGTTCATCCGGCTTAGTGAGTAATTCTTCACGGCGTGTGCCAGAGCGATTAAAGTCGATAGCTGGGAATACGCGTTTTTCCGCAATTTTACGGTTAAGGTGTAGTTCCATGTTACCTGTACCTTTGAACTCTTCGTAGATAACTTCATCCATTTTAGAGCCGGTATCAATAAGCGCCGTCGCAATAATTGTTAAGCTACCGCCTTCTTCAACGTTACGTGCAGCCCCAAAGAAACGCTTAGGTTTATGTAGCGCATTAGCATCTACACCACCGGTTAGTACTTTACCTGATGATGGAATAACCGTGTTATATGCACGTGCTAAACGGGTGATTGAGTCTAGTAAAATAACAACGTCTTTTTTATGCTCAACTAAGCGCTTTGCTTTTTCGATAACCATTTCCGCAACTTGTACGTGGCGAGAAGCAGGCTCATCGAATGTTGATGCAATAACTTCACCTTTTACTAGGCGTTGCATCTCAGTAACTTCTTCCGGGCGTTCATCAATAAGTAAAACCATTAATGTAACGTCAGGATGGTTATGTGTGATTGATTGCGCAATATTTTGTAGCAACATTGTTTTACCCGCTTTTGGCGGTGCTACTAATAATCCACGTTGGCCGCGGCCAATTGGTGATGCTAAATCAAGAACTCGTGCAGTAATATCTTCTTTACTGCCGTTACCGCGTTCCATACGAAAACGTTCGTTTGCATGAAGTGGGGTTAGGTTTTCAAAAAGGATTTTAGTGCGAGAGTTTTCAGGTTTATCAAAGTTAACTTCGTTTACTTTCAGTAGAGCAAAGTAACGCTCACCGTCTTTTGGTGGACGAATAAGACCTGAAATAGAGTCGCCAGTACGCATACTAAAGCGGCGAATTTGACTCGGAGATACATAAATATCATCTGGGCCTGCTAAGTAAGAAGCTTCTGATGATCTTAAAAAGCCAAAACCATCTTGCAAAATTTCTAAAACACCACCACCGAAGATATTCTCTCCGCCTTTGGCGTGTGATTTAAGAATTGCAAAAATGATATCTTGCTTTCTCAAACGGGCTACGTTTTCGAGCCCCATGGACTCAGCTTGGTTTACAAGCTCTTTTATAGACTTGTCTTTTAATTCGCGTAAATGCATATTGGTGGGTTCTTTATTACAGTTGTCATACTCAAAATCGCTTTATTAGATCGTTGAGTGAGGTTCGTTGAATATAACTAAGGATTAGTTGGCTTTATAAACTAGCAGGTCATTACAGCAGCGTCCAGTACTTCTGCAAAATAAATTATAAAAAAAGGGCTGAGAGCCCTTTTTTTAATTAACATTTATTAGATGTTATTTTCTAAAAACTCAACTAATTGTGTTTTTGATAGTGCGCCTACTTTAGTTGCAGCTACTTGACCATCTTTGAAAAGTAGTAGTGTAGGGATACCACGAATACCAAACTTTGGTGGTGTGCCTGCATTTTGGTCAATGTTTAATTTAGTGATAGTTACACGGCCATCAAACTCATCAGCAACTTCGCTTAGAATTGGGGCGATCATCTTACACGGTCCGCACCATTCTGCCCAAAAGTCTACTAGTACAGGTTTGTCTGATTGTAATACGTCAGCTTCAAAGCTATCGTCGGTAATTTGGATTATTTTCTCGCTCATTGCGCTCTCCGGTTTAGTTAGGCGAAATATTTAGTGCGTATTTAAACACTCTTGTTTCTTATTGCAAGTTTAAACGTTATGCTTAAACGCTATGACTAAGACACATTTGACCGATAAAAAGTTTTCAGACTTTGCTATTGCACCGGAAGTGGTTGCCGGGTTAACCGAAAGTGGGTTTGAATATTGCACACCCATTCAAGCTAAATGCCTACCTTTTATTTGTGAAGGGCGCGATATTGCGGGCCAAGCACAAACAGGTACTGGCAAAACGTTGGCATTTTTAACTGCCACGTGCCACCGGTTATTACAATCTAGCAAAGCACCTAGTAAACATCCAAGAGCCCTGATCATGGCCCCAACTCGGGAGCTTGCGATTCAGATACACAAAGATGCAAAAATTTTAGCGCCGCACTGTAATCTTAACTTAGGTTTAGTATATGGTGGCGAAGATTACGAAAAACAACGTGCACAACTAGAAAAAGGCGTTGATATTTTAATTGGCACCACAGGTCGCCTAATCGATTTATATAAGCAAGGCTGTTACACCCTTAATGAAATTGAGGTAGTCGTGCTAGATGAAGCCGATCGTATGTTCGATTTAGGTTTTATTAAAGATATTCGTTATATGTTCCGTCGTATGCCAGATACGTCAGAGCGTTTAAACTTATTATTCTCTGCTACGCTATCGTATCGTGTGCAAGAGCTTGCATTTGAACACATGACCAACCCTGAGCATGTGCAAATAGAGCCCGATGTAAAAACAGGTAAACGTATTCAAGAAGAGCTATTTCATCCTTCACAAGAAGATAAAATTAAGCTGTTGTTAACCTTGATTGAAGAAGAATGGCCTGAGAAAGCCATTGTTTTTGCTAATACCAAGCATAGCTGTGAAACCGTATATGCATGGTTAAAAGCAGACGGACATCGTGTGGGCATGCTCACCGGTGATGTAAACCAAAAGAAACGCCAGTCAATACTCGCGCAATTTAGTAAAGGCGAGCTAGACTTTTTAGTGGCTACCGATGTTGCTGCACGTGGTTTGCATATTCCAGAAGTAAGTCATGTATTTAATTTTGACTTACCTGACGATTGCGAAGATTACGTTCACCGCATTGGTCGTACAGCTCGAGCAGGCGCTTCAGGTCATGCAATTAGCTTTGCGTGTGAGCAATATGCTTATAACCTTCATGAAATTGAAGAATACATTGAGCACAGCATTCCATTATCACATTACGATAAAAGTGCATTGTTAGATGATTTAACGAAGCCGACTATTCATAGAAAACGTAATTTTTCTACTGGTCCACGTAATCGTAGTAATAACAACGGACGTCGCCCAAATAATGGTTACCAAAAAGGACGGTCTTAACCGACCGTTAGTTTGATTGTATTTGTAACTAGAGGTTTTTGAACGGTGGGGCAACTTAAACCGCAAAAAAATGTATATGCAGTCATTGATTTAGGCTCAAATAGCTTTCATATGCTTATTGCCAAATCAATGGCGGGCGGCCTGCAAACAATAGGACGCGTCAAACGTAAAGTAAGACTCGCGGCTGGGCTTGATGATAATAATTTATTGAGCTTAGAGGCTATGCAACGAGGCTGGGAATGTTTGGCCTTGTTTGCAGAGCGGTTGCAAGATATTCCAGCGCAAAACATCACCATTGTTGCCACTGCAACACTTCGTTTAGCAACCAACGCCGACGACTTTAAACTACGTGCAGAAGAAATATTAGGGCATAAAGTTAATGTTATTAGCGGCGAGCTAGAAGCACGAACGATTTATAAAGGGGTTGCACATACCTCTTCATGTACTGGCAAGCAGCTGGTTATTGATATTGGTGGAGCGAGTACCGAGGTTGTTATTGGCCAAGGTTTTGAAGCGCGTCACTATAAGAGCCTCAATATTGGTTGCGTGACTTTTCTCGAACGCTACTTTAAAGATTGCCAATTAAATGAAGCAAACTTTAATGCTGCTATAAAAGCAGCGCGAAATGTTGTTGATGAAATAGCACCTGAATATAAAACAGCTGGTTGGCAACTTGCCTCTGGTGCGTCAGGTACAGTGCAAGCTATTCAAGAAATTATGGTGGCACAAAATTTAAATGAAATGCTCACACTTGAAAAGCTCTATACCATCAAACAACAATCCATAGCTTACAAAACAATAGCTGAACTCGATTTACCAGGGTTAAGTGAAGAGCGACGGTTAGTGTTTGTATCTGGGCTGGCTATTTTAATTGCACTGTTTGAGTCACTAGAAATAGAACAAATGGGGTTAGCGGGTGGTGCTCTTCGTGAAGGTGTTTTATATAGCATGCTACCGGAGCTACATAATACCGACATTCGCCAACGTACTATTGATGGTTTTATGAACCGTTATCATGTTGATCAAAAGCAAGCATCTAGAGTATCAAGTTTAGCTGCACTGTTAGCTAATGAAGTCAGTCATTATTGGCCGATTGAAGCACAAAACGGATTGCCGCTTTTGAATGCCGTCGCGCAGCTGCATGAAATAGGTTTATTAATAGAGTATAAGCAGTACCACAAACATACCGCTTATATTTTAGAAAATACCGATATGCCCGGTTTTTCACAATCAGAGCACAAAGTGATCGTTGCTATAGCTAATAGTCATCGCTGGGACCTTCAAAAGGGATGCTTAGATCATTTAGGTGCACATAGTATTGTTGCCGCGTATATGGTTCGACTATTACGTATTGCCGTTATTTTATCTATGCGTCGACAAGATGATGTGTTGCCAAGCTTTAAGATAACAGCTGAGAATGAAGAGTTAGTGATTCAGTTTGAAAATAACTGGTTAAAAAACCACCCATTGATGGCAAGTGAGCTAAATCAAGAGATTAAGTATCAAAAAAAATGCGGTTGGAAACTTAAAGTGAGCTAGTTAATCCGGCTTTCGCGGAGTTTTTAGTGGTTAAAATGAGCTTTTAGTTGTATTTTTGTTCGAACAGTCATTTATTTCAAGTTTTCTGCAAAAAAGGGTTGATCTGTTTTCGGATCTCCCTATAATGCGACCCCACTGAGACGGGGAACGCCAACGCATAGCGAGGCACGAGCTACTCAGTGAGTCGAGTAAAACTTAGTTTTGAAAACTTTTAAGTTTAGCAAAATTAAGTGTTGACAAAAAAATAGGAAAGCGTAATATGCGCAGCCCTAGCGAGATAAAGTTTAACGCTTTAATCGCAATGTTCTTT